>JAHDEP010000018.1:12558-26332 GCA_020628775.1 Rhizobiaceae bacterium
TGGGTGTAGCCGCTGGCATTACGGCGGTGTTGATATCGAAGAAGGATATACAAAAAATGGCAAAAGATGCCGCACGCGTTCGTCGCAAGGAACGCAAGAATATCGCTACGGGTGTTGCCCACGTGAATTCTACATTTAATAACACAATGATCACAATTACTGACGCACAAGGCAATGCTATTGCTTGGTCATCTGCTGGTGCAAACGGTTTTAAAGGCTCACGTAAGTCTACACCATTTGCTGCACAGATTGCTGCGGAAGATTGTGCGAAAAAAGCACAAGATCACGGTATGAAGTCTCTTGAAGTTGAAGTTTGCGGTCCAGGTTCTGGTCGTGAGTCTGCTTTGCGTGCTTTGCAAGCTGCTGGTTTTACCATCACATCAATCCGTGATGTTACACCGATCCCGCACAATGGTTGTCGTCCACGTAAACAGCGTCGCGGTTAATCATTCATTGTCTGTTTGCTCAATTCGTTGAGCGAATGTCTTCTCACATAGCTGTCACGATTGGATGTGCAGCAATAGGAAGGTTTAAAATATGATCCAGAAAAATTGGCAAGAGCTTATTAAGCCAAACAAGGTTGAATTTGCTGTTTCAGGAGATTTAAAAGCGACATTGGTTGCGGAGCCACTAGAACGTGGTTTTGGTTTGACACTTGGTAATGCTTTGCGTCGTGTATTGTTGTCATCACTTCGTGGTGCAGCGGTTACTGCTTTGCAAATTGATGGTGTTTTGCACGAATTTTCGTCAATCCCAGGCGTTCGTGAAGATGTGACTGACATCGTATTGAATACGAAAGAAATCGCAATCCGTATGGAAGGTGATGAGCCTAAACGTATGGTCGTTCGCAAACAGGGTCCTGCTGTTGTTACAGCTGGCGATATTCAAACTGTTGGTGACATTGAAATTCTAAACCCTGATCATCCGATTTGTACATTGGATGAGGGCGCAGAAATTCGTATGGAATTCACTGTTAAGAACGGTAAAGGTTATGTGCCTGCTTCTGCAAACCGTGCAGAAGATGCGCCAATTGGTCTTATCCCAGTTGATAGTCTTTATTCACCGGTTAAAAAGGTTTCTTATAAAGTTGAGAACACTCGTGAGGGTCAAGTTCTTGATTATGATAAGTTGCTAATGACAATCGAAACTGATGGTTCTGTAACTGCAGAAGACGCTTTGGCGTTTGCTGCTCGTATCTTGCAAGATCAACTTTCTGTCTTCGTGAACTTCGAAGAGCCACAGAAAGCTGAAGAAGAAGATACTGTTGCTGAATTGGCGTTCAACCCAGCACTTCTTAAGAAAGTGGATGAGTTGGAACTTTCAGTTCGTTCTGCCAACTGTCTTAAAAATGATAACATCGTTTATATTGGCGATCTTATCCAGAAAACTGAAGCTGAAATGCTTCGTACACCAAACTTTGGTCGTAAATCATTGAACGAGATTAAAGAAGTTCTCGCTTCAATGGGCTTACACCTAGGTATGGAAGTCCAAGCATGGCCACCAGAGAATATCGAAGATCTGGCCAAGCGTTACGAAGAACAGTATTAAACTGCAGATTATAATATCTGCGCATTAAGGAGATAAGCTCATGCGCCACGGAAAATCAGGCCGCAAGCTCAATAGAACATCAAGCCACCGTAAGGCTATGTTTGCTAATATGGCAGCATCGCTCATTACACACGAGCAAATTACAACAACTGTACCTAAAGCCAAGGAAATCCGCCCAATCGTGGAAAAACTTGTAACTTTGGGCAAGCGCGGCGATCTTCATGCTCGTCGTCAAGCTTTGTCACAAATTCAGGACAAAGAAGCCGTTAAAAAGCTATTTGACGCAATTGCTGCACGTTATGCAACTCGTAATGGCGGCTACCTACGCATCATGCGTGCTGGCTTCCGTCACGGTGACAATGCACCAATGGCAATTATCGAGTTCGTAGATCGCGATATTTCAGCTAAAGGCGCTGCTGATAAAGCACGTGTTGCTGCTGAAGAAGCTGAAGGCGAAACAGAAGCAGCATAAGCTGGTTCTAATCGACGTTTTTAAGAAGCCGGGCTTTATGCTCGGCTTTTTGCTTTTGTACGCTGTTTTGCGAGAAAATCATTCGTCTTCGGCAAAGATGCCTGTCGGGCGTTGATCAATAGAGAGCGTGTTTTTACGCTGCCAATAGTCCCTCACACCGTCTGGCCCCATATCATCATAAAAGGGGAGCATTTCACTATCAGCGCGGGTTTGTTGAAATTCCATGATCGGCACGCCGGTGCCGCAGGAAGATTGCACTAGTTCAATTTGCAAATCGAATACTTGGCGACTGCCCGCCATTTGAGGAAACAGTTTAAGATATTCATCCCATGTCTTATCACGGGGATGATAGACGTCCGCTGAGCCGTATAAACGTAATATCCGAGCATCACCTTCAAAAGCACAGAACATCAGCGTCATGCGGTTAGCTTCACGCAAATGCGCTGCGGTTTCATTGCCGCTTCCAGATAGGTTGAGCCATATAATGCGATTATCATCAACAATATGAAGTGAATCGCAGCCTTTAGGGGATAGGTTTACACGTCCATCTGGCGCTGCCGTTGCCACAAAGAACAAGTGCTGCGCTTTGATGAAGTCTTTTAACGTCTGGTTGAGCTTTTTTGCCGTCGCCATATTATTCCCCTTGATGAAGAACAAATATAGAACAAAACTGATTTCAAGGCAATAATACTTTGAGCTTACCCAATTATTTTGAACAGGCCCAGGCGCGCGGTGAGCAGTTATATCCGTTATCCATGCAATAGGCCATCGCTTCGCTTTTGGCGACTTCCATGTTGCCATGCCAAGCCCAGCCCCATGCACCATTTGGTGAAGAAGCAATTGCGCCGCAGGTATTGTAGAATGTTTTGATTGTTGAACATCTGCCTCGGCAATTATTTGCAACCGCATTAACTGCGCCGCGTTCAGAAGAATAGCTATGCGCCCAAGCTTGACCATTTGGGCCAATCGCAACAGCGCCCCAGCAACGATCGTAACCGCAGGAACCTGCAACAGCGCTGGAAACAGAAAGAATACCTACAGTAATTGCGAGCGAAGCAACTTTTGCAAATGACATAATTTTTCCCCATATATTAGTTATCTGCCAAAATTATAAACTGGTTTTCTGGTAAAAAGCTAGCAATTCCCGTTTGAATCAGCGCAAAGTATTGCCGTATGAATGGAATAGAGACAAGTAGATGATGAATTTTCACAACACGCAAATATCTTCCTATGGGAGAAGTGCTTATACCGCATTGATCCTGTTATCCTTTTTTGTCGTTGGAAGTGTTGTTCCCATTCAAGCGGAAGAGCTAAAGCGGCTACCTTCATCCCAGCAAGAGCTGAAGATGTCGTTTGCACCATTGGTTAAGCAAACGTCAGAAGCTGTGGTGAATGTTTATGCCGAACGTATGGTAAGACAGCGCTCGCCATTTGATGGAGATCCGTTCTTTGAACGCTTCTTTGGGCGCCAGATGCCTAATCGAACCGAACGCCAATCGTCTCTTGGATCAGGGGTCGTCATCGATCAGTCTGGGATTGTGATTACCAACCATCACGTGATTGAAGGCGCGGATGATATCAAAGTGGCTTTTTCAAACGGACGCGAATATTCAAGTCGCATTTTGTTGAAAGATGAAAGCGTTGATATTGCCATTTTGCAGATCCAAGATGATCGCCGTAACAGTCCAGGATTTAAAGCTCTTACGTTTGGTGATTCAGATGCGCTCGAAGTGGGGGATATCGTGCTTGCTATCGGTAATCCTTTTGGTGTTGGACAAACTGTGACGAGCGGGATTGTCTCGGCGCTTGCGCGAAATCAAGTTGGTGTTTCTGATTTTGGGTTTTTCATTCAAACAGATGCTGCGATTAACCCTGGTAACTCTGGTGGCGCGTTGATTGATATGAACGGCAATCTAATTGGTATCAATACCGCTATATTTAGCCGCTCAGGTGGATCAAACGGTATTGGCTTTGCTATCCCTGCAAATATGGTTCGCGCTGTAACCACAGCCGCTATTGGCGGAAATGACACATTTGTTCGCCCGTTCATAGGCGCAACTTTTGAACCAGTCACATCAGATATCGCCGAAGCACTTGGTTTAAACCGTGCGATTGGTGCATTGGTGAGCTCGTTAATTCCTGGTGGGCCGGCGGAACGCGCGGGTTTGCGATCCGGCGATGTTGTCTTTGCCTTTGATGGGCAACCGATACAGCATCCTGATGCGCTAGGATATCGCCTGGCAACAGCAGGGATTGGTGCAATCGTTGAGCTTGGTGTTCATTCTCGTGGCCGAAATAGAGGTGTACGCATAAAACTTGCAGAACCTCCGCGAGAGCGCGAGCCACAAACTCAGGTTATCACGGGGCGTGTGCCGTTTTCGGGAGCTGAAGTTGCTGAATTAAATTCATATTTAGCGGATCAATTAAATCTACCAGCCAATCGCAAAGGTATCGTGGTCTTAGGTGTTGAGCGCGGCAGTCGTGCGCAACGATATGGATTTAGACCTGGCGATGTCATCACTGCATTGTCTAATCGTCAAATTGCCAGCATGGCGGATTTTGAAAATGCAATTGGTCGTTCCACAAGCTTGTGGCGGGTCGAGATCATTCGTGATGGTCGCCGCATTCGCCAAATTCTTCGCTAGAAGTTATATATTTTCAAATGAACGATTTATTTCACGATCCCAATGAAAGTGTTTCTGAAGTCAATGAAGCATCGCGGCCGCTTGCTGATCGGATGCGTCCGGCCAATTTAAGCGAAGTTTCCGGTCAAGAGCATCTCACCGGTGCTGATGGCGCGTTAACGCGAATGATTGATGCGGGTACTTTGGGTTCAATGATTTTCTGGGGACCACCAGGAACCGGTAAGACGACGGTTGCCAGATTGCTTGCAGGACAGGGGGATTATGCCTTTGAGCAGATATCAGCGATCTTCTCAGGTGTGGCTGATCTAAAAAAAGTCTTTGAAATGGCGCGGACCCGCAAACTATCAGGCCGGCAAACGCTTTTATTTGTTGATGAGATCCATCGGTTTAATCGCGCACAGCAGGATAGCTTTCTGCCGGTGATGGAAGATGGAACGGTCATTCTGGTTGGCGCAACCACTGAAAACCCATCTTTTGAATTGAATGCTGCGCTTTTATCGCGAGCGCGCGTGCTCAGTTTTAAATCCCACACATCTGAGAGCATCAAGGCGTTACTCGAGCGCGCTGAAGTGATTATGGATAAACCGTTGCCGCTCGATGATGATGCCAAGAGTGCCTTGATCAGAATGGCAGATGGCGATGGACGTGCAGCACTGACCTTATCTGAAGAAGTGTGGCGATCAGCGCGCGAAGGTGAGGTATTTGACACGGATGGCCTGTCTGAGATCGTGCAACGTCGTGCACCAATATACGATAAAGGTCAGGACGGGCATTATAATCTGATATCTGCACTGCATAAGGCTGTGCGTGGTTCTGATCCTGATGCCGCGCTATATTATCTATGCCGAATGTTTGATGCAGGTGAAGACCCATTATATTTGGGCCGAAGAATGGTGCGCATGGCATCAGAAGATATCGGTATGGCCGATCCACAAGCGCTGGTGATCACCAATGCTGCAAAAGATGCTTATGACTATCTTGGATCCCCTGAGGGAGAATTAGCTCTCGCGCAGGCTTGCGTTTATCTCGCAACAGCGCCTAAATCCAATGCTGTTTACGTGGCATACAAGGCTGCAAGACGCGATGCAAAAGAACACGGCTCGCTCATGCCGCCTAAGCATATATTAAACGCACCAACAAAGCTGATGAAAGAAGAGGGGTATTCGCAAGGGTATCAGTATGATCACGATGCTCCTGATGCTTTTGCAGCGCAAGAATTCTTCCCAGATAAAATGGGTCGCCAGATCTATTATGATCCACCTGATCGTGGTTTTGAACGCGAAATCAACAAACGTATTGAGTTTTGGAATAAAAGGCGACGCGGCGATAGCTAGCGTTTTAACAGCATTTCGACCTTTGGATTAAAACTTGCTTGGTTTTTGATCCTCAATCGTCTATCAGAGCGATTATGATTAAACATCTCCTTCTTGTTGCAAGCGGTGGCGCTCTTGGTGCTTCGTTGAGATATCTAACGGGTATCGCAGCGCTAAGATGGTTTGGTGCAAATTTTCCCTGGGGCACTTTAATGGTGAACGTGATTGGGTCATTTGTCATGGGTGTTTTAGCGGAATTTATTGTCCGTAAACTTGGTGCAAGTAGCGAATTAAGGCTGTTGTTATTAACGGGCTTACTTGGCGGTTACACAACATTTTCAGCGTTCTCTTTAGACGCTGTTATGCTGATTGAACGCGGAGCATATTCCGCAGCAACTGGCTATGTGTTGGCAAATGTAATCGGCTCAATCGTTGCCTTGCTGCTGGGTTTATTGCTGGCAAGAAGTTTGTTTTAGCTGCATTTGCAGCATGAGAGAGGCCATTATGGCAGGCGTTGAACAAAAAACAGTTGATGAAGACGAAGGTGGTATGCGCCTTGATAGATGGTTTAAAGACCATTATCCGGGTCTAGGCTTTGGTAAATTACAAAAGTTAATCCGTTCGGGGCAAGTTCGCGTTGATGGTGGACGGGTAAAATCTGATACGCGCATTCAGCCCGGTCAAACGATCCGAGTGCCGCCACTTGATGTTGATCATAAAGGCGCAAAGCCGATCACAGAAAAGACCATGCGCAACCATGGCGATGCTGATTTATTGGCTCAAATGCTCATTCATGAAGATCCAAAAGTCTTTGTATTTAACAAACCTTCAGGTTTGGCAGTGCAGGGCGGGTCTGGTCTTAATCGCCATGTTGATATGCTTTTAGAATCTTGGCGCAACAAAAAGGGTGAGAAACCCCGTCTTGTCCACCGACTTGATCGTGATACTTCTGGAGTGTTGGTGGTTGCGCGCACGCGTGGCGCCGCACAAGCGCTTACAGCTTCATTCCGTACACGTGATGCGAAGAAGAAATACTGGGCTCTTGTTCAAGGTGCTCCTTATAAACGTGAAGGACGCATTTCAACGTGGTTGATCAAAGATCAATTGCTTGATGGTGACCGCATGCGCGTGTGCGAACACGGTGAGAAGGGTGCTGATCACGCAATTTCTTATTACCGCACAATCGAAACCGCTGGTCGTGATTTAACTTGGCTTGAGATGGAACCGCATACTGGCCGTACGCACCAACTTCGTGTTCACGCGCAGTATTTAGAGTGTCCGATCATTGGGGATCCTAAATATTTAACCAGTGATCACCATTGGCAATTCCCCAATGGAATTCAAAAACGTCTGCATTTGCACGCGAGATCCATTTCAATTCCGCATCCGTCCGGCGGCATGTTGGAAGTCACAGCGCCACTACCACCGCATATGGTGCAAACATGGAACTTATTGGAGTTTGATGAGCGCACTGCAGAGCAAGAGGGCGATAACCGATGAAGCTGGTTTTGTTTGACTGCGATGGAACGTTGGTTGATAGCGCTGATGTTATTCATAAATGCATGGCGGCGGCATTTAATGATCATGGTTTTTCTGCGCCAAGCTTAGCAGACACAAAATCAATCATTGGGTTAAGCCTTCATGATGCGATTAGCGATTTACTCGCAGGTCAGCAGATTTCTGACCTTGATCGCTTGGTGCAGGATTACAAAGATCACTTCTTTAAAATTCGCATGAGTGAAAATCTTCTTGAACCATTATATGATGGTGTGGCGGAACTATTGGACCAATTGCACAAAATTGATGAAGTTATTTTGGGCATTGTGACAGGGAAATCGCGACGAGGGGTCAATGCAATTTTAGATGGCCACGGATTGCGTTCGCATTTTGTGACCTCCAGAACAGCGGATGATTGTCCGTCAAAACCGCATCCTGCTATGGTGCTTGAATGCTGTAATGAGGTTGGTATTGAACCTCAGAATGCGATTGTCATTGGAGATGCGACGTTTGATATGCAAATGGCGCAAAATGCTAATGCTAAATCCATCGGTGTTGATTGGGGTTATGCCTCTGTTGCTGAATTGGAGCGAACAGGTGCAAACCAAATTGTGAGCAAACCATCAGAAATATTTGATATAATTAGGTAAAACATGCGTGATATTCTAAACGATATGAACGAGAAATCTCTTCAAGAAAGAGATCCAATGCGTGATGTGCAAAAACAAACTGCACTACCGAAACGCTTTTATAAAGACGTAAGTGTTGGTCAAAGTGACGATGGCTTTGTGATTTTGCTCGATGGTAAAACGGTTAAAACACCGGCAAAGAAATCGCTGTCTATCCCAAGTGAAGCCATTGCGAATGCGGCAGCTGCGGAATGGAGCGCTCAAGAAGAGCTTATAGACCCAGCCAAAATGCCGATCACGCGCATGACCAACACAACCATTGACGGTGTTGCAGATAATCCAGATGCAGTCTTTGAAGAAATTGTGAAATTCTCAGGCACAGATCTTTTGTTTTATCGAGCGGAATCGCCATCTGGTTTGGTGGCGATGCAAGCTGAACATTGGGACCCGGTGATTGATTGGGCGGCAAATAGCTTGGGTGCTCGTTTTGTTTTGACCGAAGGCATCATGCATGTTGATCAGCCTTCAGAAGCCATTAAAGCATATGCGAACTCGCTACGACGTTATTCTTCACCGCTTGCTCTGACTGGTTTGCATAGCGCAACAACATTAACCGGTTCGGCATTGCTTGGTTTATCCATAGCTGAGAAGCAGCTCACTGCAGAAGAAGCATGGGCAGCTGCACATGTTGATGAAGATTGGAATATCTCCCAGTGGGGAACGGATGATGAAGCGGAAAAGCGTCGTTTGTTCCGTTGGGCAGATATGCAAGCGGCTTGCTTGCTGATCGAACATTCCACTACGTAAAACTACGATTAAAAAACGCGCTGTTAACCCTCGGTTAAGCATAAAATGAAATGTTTCCTTAAGCTTTGATTTAAGGGATTCGCGCGTCATGATCGCCGTTACACAAGATTTCACTACCCGTTTTCGCATTAAGCCAGTTTGGCTTGTGATAGTTGCATGCATGATGGTTTTGTCATCCTGTGCGAATAAGAACAAAACGGTTTCAACGGCTCCTAGTGCAGGGCCCACATATCAAATCACGCGGGTAGATGTTGCATCATTGGATGCGTCCGGCAGCGGTTTTGCAAAACAATTGGTCTTTGCGCTCCGCAACTCACTTGGAACTCCACGTAACGGGTTTGCTCAAAAGGCAAAGCTTTATGTGCGGGTTTTACCAATAGGTACGCTAAGAGATCCAAACCTTGCTCTTGCAGCGCGTGTAGCGAATTTGGGTGGCCCAACAGTAAGTGTGAATGTCAGACTAGCGGATGATGTTACAGGCGCAACGCTAAACTCAGCTACATTAAGCGCATATTCAACCAGCGATGATCCAAGAACTGGTGCCATTGTTCTGGAAGAAAAGATCGTTGCGCAAATTCGCAGATTTGTCGGTTTAAATCTTTACGCACCGCGCCCGATTGCAAATGCCAATCAGGGCAACAATGTTTATGTACCAGATACTCAAGATGAAGAGCCAACGACATTGGTACCAACATTAAAGCCGCGCATGGCTGATCCTTTGTTAAATGGTGAGATCACACCGCAGACATCCGTCAATGAACTTCGCAAGAAGACTAAAAAAGTTGATGACGAAATGACGTCAGAAGCGAAAGAGATGAAGAAGATCGTCGAAGAAGAGCTTTCTAAGAAGCCGGTAGTTGCTGAGCCGAAGATGGAAAAGCCAAAAATGGAAAAACCGGCTGTGGTTCCAATGGTGAAGACCGAAGAAAAAGTCATGCCGAAGAAAGTCGAGCCGGCTGCCGAAGATGATGATGGTGAGTTGTGTATCGTAACTGTGGAAAATGACTGTCTTGCAGTCACGCAGTAACGAAAAGGCTTAAATCAGCTAATTATGTAAGATTTGAAAAGAGCGCCTAGTTAAGGCGCTCTTTATGCCATTTAAGATGATCATCCATAAAGCTGGAAATAAAGAAATATGAGTGATCGTAGTTTGCATGCATACGCAATGTGAGCGGAATATTGTTTTGCTTACATGCTTCTTCGAGCAACCAGGGTCTAAGACCGTTTTCTAAGAAATTATCCGCTTCACCTTGATCAACCAAGAATTCGGTAAATTTAGCACCATCTTCAATCAGAGCTGTTGCATCATAATTACGCCATTTGCTCTCATCTGATCCCAAATAAGCCTCTAGCGCAGGACGTGACCAATCAGCTGTCATAGGTTGTGCAATGGGTGCAAACGCTGAGCAGCTTTTAAATGTGTCTGGGTTTTTCAATGCAAGTGTTAGCGCACCGTGTCCACCCATAGAATGGCCGGTAATACCCTGGCGATCCATATCAACTGGGAAATGCTCTTTGATGACCTTTGGAAGCTCTTCCATGATATGGCTTTCCATCTGGTAATATTGAGACCAGGGTTCTTCGGTTGCATTAAGATAAAACCCTGCACCTTTACCCATTTGCCAATTGGTCAGCTCGTCCGGCACGCCTTCGCCACGTGGGCTTGTATCTGGACACACAATGATCAAACCGAGTTCGGCGGCCATTTTGCGATATTCACCTTTGTCCATCACGTTGGAATGGTTGCAGGTTAGACCAGATAGATACCAAAGAACCGGGCAGGGCCCATCTTTGGCTTGTGGTGGCAAATAGACTGCAAATGTCATCTCGCAGTTACAAAATACAGAATCAATGGTGTAAACACCTTGAACTCCGCCATGGGCGAAGTTCTGGGAAACTACTTTCATACTAAAATCCTTATCGGCTTAAAACTCAATCACGCTGCGGATTGATTTGCCTGCATGCATGAGGTCAAACGCTTTATTGATATCATCAAGCGGCATTTTATGTGTGATCATTGGATCGATCTCAATTTTGCCATCCATGTACCAGTCCACAATTTTTGGAACATCTGTTCGACCACGTGCGCCACCAAATGCTGTTCCGCGCCATGAGCGACCAGTTACAAGCTGGAATGGACGCGTGGAGATTTCCTGACCTGCACCTGCAACGCCGATGATGATACTTTCACCCCAGCCTTTATGCGCGCATTCTAAAGCTTGTCTCATAACCTTGGCATTACCGATACATTCAAAGCTGTAATCCGCACCACCTTTGGTGAGATCAACAAGATAAGGCACCAAGTCACCTTCAACTTCGTTTGGATTGACGAAGTGAGTCATGCCAAATTTCTCGCCCCATTCTTTTTTATCGTTGTTCAGATCCACGCCCACAATCATTTCAGCGCCGATGAGACGAAGTCCTTGCACAACGTTTAGTCCAATGCCGCCAAGACCAAAGACCACAGCGCGACAACCAGGTTCTGCTTTTGCTGTGTTGATCACAGCGCCAATGCCGGTTGTGACACCGCAACCGATGTAGCAAACTTTATCAAATGGTGCGTCCGGGTTGATTTTCGCCAATGCGATTTCAGGAAGCACGGTGTAGTTCGCAAATGTTGATGTGCCCATATAGTGGAAGACTTTTTCGCCATTGATTGAGAAACGGCTTGAACCATCTGGCATTAAACCCGCGCCTTGGGTGGAACGAATGGCCTGGCAAAGATTTGTCTTAGGATTAAGGCAATATTCGCATTCGCGGCATTCAGGGGTATATAAAGGGATCACATGATCGCCTTTTTTAAGGCTGGTGACACCTTCACCCACATCAACAACAATACCGGCACCTTCATGGCCCAAAATCGCTGGGAATATGCCTTCTGGATCAGCACCTGAAAGCGTGAACTCATCTGTATGGCACACACCGGTAGCCTTGATTTCGACTAAAACCTCTCCCGCTCTTGGCCCATCAAGTGAAACAGTGGTGACCTCCAAAGGTTTGCCAGCTTGAAATGCGACTGCAGCCCGAACATCCATATTTGTACTCCCAAATCAGTTTTAATTCGCCTCAAAGTGTCAAAAAACCAAAAAGCTGACAAGGATAAATCGCTTTCTTTGCGATTTTGTTGGTTATCAATACCCATAAATGACCGTTTATCGAATGTTAAGGATCTTGAGTTTCAATTGAGGACAAGGCCCGCTGTAGGGTTAAGGGGAATGATCCCAACAACATTTCATGACGAGATGGACACAAAAAATGACGCATTTAGCACCAGACATGGATCGGTCTGTCCACATGACAGATATCATCAAGTCAAAATCTATTTCGCCGAAAGATGTATTCGAGCTTAGAAATACAATCTACAAAGACGGCATTACCACTGAAAAACAAGCAGCGACTTTGGTCGCATTGGAAAAAGTTTGCACCAACAAGTGTGCGGACTGGTCAGATTATTACGTTACATCTTTAGCAGATTACATACTTTGTCGTTGTGAACCCCATGGCGGGATTAGCGATAGCAATAGTGATTGGCTACGCCGCGTGATCACGCAAAATGGGCTTGTGCGAACTCAAAACGAGTTTCAGCTTCTTAAGAGCTTGTTAGAGCGCGCTGTTCCTGCTGCACCTTCATTCTGTGCTTTGGTATTGGATCAATTGCACCAAGCGATGTTGGGGTTCCCAGAGAATTCAAAAGGCAAGGTTAGAAAACCTGCAGCCCAAGTTGATGTCGGTATCATTGCTACATCGAGCAGTATGGATGTTCTGGACGAGTTAAGCCGCACGGTTCCTTTCAATTAAAATAAATTAAAATCTTAACCATCTTTGTTGGGTGAATGGAAACACCTGTTGGTTATGTATTGCGTACACATTTCATGAGGAGATGGAAAAAATGGGTGAATTGCTTATGGCGGGACCAGCATGGAAGCTGGTTGCCAAACAAAAAATATTGCCAATTGACGTGATTTTGCTACGTCAAGAGGTGTTTCCAAACGGTGTACAAAACCGTCAGGATGTCGCGACACTTCTCGCACTAGAGACCGCGTGTTATGACAAATGTCCGCAATGGGACGAACTATTTACAAAATCAATCGCAGATTATGTTTTGTTTGCTGAAGGCGAAAAGGGTATCATTGATGATGCGCAGGCGCTTTGGTTGAAACAATGTTTGACACGGGACGGTCTGACAGAAACCAAAAACGAATTTGCAACGCTTGTAAGGATCCTATCATTGGCAAAACGTGCGCCTTCATCTGTGGCGAGTTTGGCTTTGGATCAGATCACACATCGTATCTATGCTTCAGGTGCTAATCGCAGAAAAATCGAAGATATTAGCGATGATGATCGTGCAATCCTGATCGACTTAAACAAAATCATCGATGTTGCGAAAAAGTTTAGCATTCATGAGCATTTGCGTGCGGTTGGTTTAGCACAATTGATTGATGCGCCTGAATTTGTTGATGAAGAACAAGAGCAAGAGATAGCGTTACTTTACAACGTATAATGTGTTCAGACGAATTTTGTTTGGATTTCTGGGAGGAAATCAAGCGCTCCGCTGGTAACGGCGGGGCGTTTTTCTTATGTATGATCTATGAGTGATGTAAATCCTAAAATACTTGATGAGTTTAATGTCTCGTCGCCGCTATTTATTGCAGAAACCGCAATTGCCAAAGTTTGGCGGGTTACACGATCAGATCAATCGCTCGCCGCGCTTAAAGTCTATAAAGGCGATGACATGAGCAATGAGGGACCTGGTGTTGTCTTTTTGCAAAACTGCAATGGACAAGGTGCTGCGAAAATCTTTCAAACTGGCAAGAATGCTTTTTTGATGGAATATCTTGATGGTCTCACGCTGGGTGAGTTAAC
>JAHDEP010000208.1 GCA_020628775.1 Rhizobiaceae bacterium
ATTTAGATCTGCATCAGCATCATAATAAACACGCATTTTAAATCCTTCCTTTAAAATAATAGACGTCTTTTTCAATTCACCGTTTCATCGTTCTTCTTCAATCTTGAAAACGGCGTAAAACTATTCCTCAACTCCATATAATTGGTAGAACTGAGCAATTGCGGTTTGAGCATCACGCTCAAAATTCTTCATCACGAACTCACGGCGCTCACCCAAAAGCAGCCGCACATGAACATCGCGTACAATTAAGCCATAAAGCACATGATAGGTTTGGCGGGCGTCATCAAAAGTCAGATAGTTCTTTTGTTCCGCAGAACGCAAAAACCCAACTGCTTTTGCTTCAATCACACCACGACCATTTTCAATCAACAACGGACCAAGCGGCGAGGCGTCATTGCTCGCCTGCCCTATCGCAAGTCTGTTGAGTGCTAAAGATGTATCCCCGGCAAGAACCGAGAGCAATTCGCAAGCAAAGCGTACGAGGTAATTTTTAAATGCACTGGCTGAACCCAAGTCTTCTTGACCAACAGCTGCGCCAACTTTACTTCCCTGAAACGCCATCATAGCTGAGATCAAGCCATCGCGATCTCCAAACCATTTATAAAGGCTTTCCTTTGAGCAGTTTGATGCACTGGCGATCTTTGCTGTCGTAAGAGCCTTTTCACCACCTTCAACCAACAACGCCAAAGCACTTTCAAGCACTTCCTGCTGTCGCGGTGTCAGATCTTCATCGCGGACGAATTCTGACGTGCCTTGCGGCTCTGAAACGGATGCTGATTGCACGATTAACTCCTCAAGTACCGTACGGTACGGTTCTTGATTATTTTAACTTTGCAGGCGGGTCAACATAAAATTCCGATTTTTGGAAAATAATTAGATAAGAACCATTCGCAATTGAATTGACAAAGGCTTTAAATGAGAACATAACATGAGTAACGAGATCATGTTTGAGTATATCTAGTTCAAAGAGCAGAAAATGATTGTTTGTAGCTGCAATATTATCTCCAAGAGAGATATTGAAAACACAATTATAGAACTTCTAAAAGACGACCCTTGGCGCTTGATCGTGCCCGGCGTGGTCTATCAAACTATGAGTGCTCGCGGTAAATGCTGTGGCTGCTTCCCAGGCGTTGTTGATATTATCGTTGAAACCACGCAAAAATTCCATGAAGAGCAGCAAACTCCTTCCGCTGACATCATCAATTTTGTCACAAAACTCAAAGAGCATCACCAAGCTTGTGAAACGGCTCGCATGCTAGCAAAGCATCGCCAAAAAATGGCACGTAAAACAGCCTAACACCTGAGAATCATTCGCAAAGATAATTACCTCAAGCCCCTTTTAAGGGGTTGATTCCGTGCACCCGAATCTATACTTTAGAATTATTCTAAAGTAGCCAGACAATATCTGCCTGACTATGATATAGCTCAAACAACAAGTGAGGTTATGCCATGAAAGGCAATGCAAAAGTAATTGAACGTTTAAACGAAGCTTTGTTTCTAGAATTAGGTGCCGTCAACCAATATTGGCTGCATTATCGCCTGCTTGGCGATTGGGGTTTTGGCCTGCTTGCGCAAAAGGAACGTGAAGAATCAATCGAAGAAATGCAACACGCCGATAAAATCATCGACCGCATTATCTTCTTAGGTGGCCACCCGAATATGCAAACAATTGCACCGCTCAGCATTGGCCAAAACATCAAGGAAGTTCTCGAAGCTGATCTTGAAGGCGAATATGCAGCGCGTAAATCTTATTCTGAATCACGCAAAATCTGTGAAGCAGAAAGCGATTTTGTTTCTATGAAGCTGTTTGATGATCTTTTAGCTGATGAAGAAGGACATATCGATTTCCTCGAGACGCAGCTTGAGCTTCTTGAAAATATCGGTGTTGAAAAATACGGTCAGCTTAATGCTCAACCAGCAAATGCTGCTGAATAAAAGCCGCTAAGAAACCTAGTAAAAAGCCTCCACATCGCTGGGGGCTTTTTTTATGACCAACCGCAGGCTTTTAAAAAGCGCTTCACGCTTTCAGCCATACCGTATTCCAATGAATCTGCTGTGAGACCATTGCCGATGGATACTTCCAACAGGTTCGGAACCGCAGATGCAAGCCCTGGCATATTATCTACAGTCAAGTCATGACCTGCATTGACGTCCATCTTGTAAATGGCTGCAAGCTTGGCTGTTTTTTCAAGATCAGCAAGGCGTTTTTTTGCAGCCTTCGGATCATCATAAGTGGCGCCATAAGGGCCTGTGTAAAGTTCGATGCGATCAGCACCTGCACGGGCAGCAAGTTCAACCTGTTCGGTGCTCGCATCTGGATCACAAAAACAAGACACACGGAACCTGTTTGATTTAAGCCGCGAGATCACAGGCACAAGCGTATTGTGTTGTGCAATAAAATCCCAACCGTGATCTGATGTCGCTTGACTTGGATGATCAGGCACCAATGTCACCTGTTCAGGTTGATGCTCTTCCACCAAATCCAAAAACTCATCCGTTGGATAGCCCTCGATGTTAAATTCAGCATCAGGAAACTCGTCATCAATGAGCGCCCGCAATGGTGCCAGATCAGAAAAACGAATGTGACGCTCATCAGGACGGGGATGAACAGTAATGCCATGCGCGCCTGCTTCCAGCGCTATTCGACCCAACCCAACGACGCTCGGCCATGGCAAATCACGCCTATTTCGCAATAAAGCAACGGCATTTAGATTAACTGACAGTTTTGCAGGCATTTGATCAAACCTAATTACATTCCCGTTCTATATAATTGAAATTTTGTACATTTAACACCAACAAAATTTGATCATTTTCACAAAAATATTTGATGGATAAATGCATGGCCTAATTGTCCTTTTCGCTGTATGCATTTGCTCTTGGTTTAGAGGTAGATATCATTGGCAAATTCATTTTCAACAAAATCGACAAGCATCGGCGCTGGATTATTCTGGAGCTTTGTTGGGGTGCTGATATTCAGTTTAACACTGCCAGTAACAAAAATCGCGATTGTGCAATTTGAACCCACCCAACTCGTTGTTTGGCGCGGCTTGATCGCATGTATGCTGTCTGGAACGATTTTGCTCATCTACCGCCCTAAAATACCAAATTTAAAACAATGGCGAGATCTCGCATTTTGCGCCGGCGGCACCGTCTTTGGATTCCCTGGATTTTTGGCGCTTGGCCTTCAAACAGTACCATCATCTCACAGCGCAATTGTTGTTGGACTATTACCGCTCACCACAACGGTTATGAGCGCTATCATCACCAAAGAGCGCCCCTCGCCCGCCTTTTGGCTGGTCAGCATAATTGGTACAGCGGTCACGCTCTTCTTTGTGTTCAAACAAACAAACGGCGCGCCACAAATTGGCCATCTCTATCTTTTCATCTCTGTGCTGCTTGCTTCAACAGGTTACGTATTTGGTGGACGGTTGGCGAAAAGCGTCGGCGGATGGCAGGTGAGTTGCTGGGTTATTTTCGCAGCCTTGCCAATTTTGATCATTGCAGCTTTTTTCGTCCCGCTGCCGGATCTAACAAGCAACGTCAAATCGACATTCGCACTGTTTTATGTAGCGTTTTTCTCGCAATTAATCGGCTTTTTTGCGTGGTATCGCGGCATGCAATTGGCCGGAATTGCGCGCGCCTCGCAAATCCAGCTTTTGCAGTTGTTTTTAACCATCATCGCTTCGAGCATATTGGTGTCCGAAGCCCTGGAATTTGAAGTCTTCATCTTCGCAGGGCTTGTCGCACTAAGTGTCTGGTTAGGCACAAAACTAAGGGTGACGACCCGCTAGTTAGGTGATGGTATTGTGCTCAGGTCCGTACGGAAACTTTGTGATATTCTCAACACTGTCTTCGCTGATCACCAAAATATCATGTTCACGATAGCCACCTGCACCTGGCTGACCTTCAGGAACCCAAATCATCGGCTCCATGGAAACAACCATGCCCGGTTCTAGCACTGTGTCGATGTCTTCACGCAGTTCTAGCCCGGCCTCACGGCCATAGTAATGCGATAAAACACCAAATGAGTGTCCGTAGCCAAATGAACGATATTGCAACAGGTTTTCGCTTTCAAAGAACTTGTTAATCTCAGCGCAGATCTCTGAGCATTTAATACCCGGTTTAATCAGCGATAATCCCAACTCATGTGCGGCGACATTCGCTTCCCACATACGCAAGGATGCAGCATCCGGCTCACCAAAAAACAAGGTGCGTTCGAGTGCTGTATAATAGCCTGAAATCATAGGAAACGCGTTTAAACTCAGGATATCCCCGCGCTCGATCTGGCGAGTAGTTACGGGATTATGCGCACCATCTGTATTGATGCCAGATTGGAACCATACCCAATTATCGCGCAACTCACTATCAGGGTGAGAATTGGCAATTTCAAGTTCCATCGCATTACGACC
>JAHDEP010000209.1 GCA_020628775.1 Rhizobiaceae bacterium
TTCACTTCGCTACTTGCAGCAAGCATTTGTTCGCCGACCAAACCTGAGCGCAGATCAATGTCCATAACGGCTTCATCAGCACTGGATTTTAGCGTTTGTCTAAATGCAGCACCTTTTTCATCCAATGTGGCATTCATTGAATTGATCACGTCACTTAAACCTTGCTCAATGGCACGTTGGCCGATTGAAAGTGAATCGTTGATCTCAGAACTGCGCGCAGACAAGGCTTCATTTAATTGGCGCGTACGCTCGTTGATTGTCTCATTAAGACGCTCAGCAGTTGAATCAAGTGTGTTAACTCGAGTTTCAAAATCTGACAGTAACTCTTTGCTTTGTAAAACAAATTGTGAGCTGATCATATTTAATCGGCTGTCAATTTCACCTGAAATTTCATTGCCTGATGTGCGCAAGTTATTCAAAAGGTTTTCTGAGTTTTGCTCAAACAGGTTTTGAATTGAATGGGTGATATCTGTTGTACGCTCCTGCAAAGTCGCAGAATGCGTATCCATCAATTGCGCAACAGTTTCACCTGAAAGGGCAATACGCATGGCAATTTCATCGCCGGCTTGTCCCAATTCGTCTTTTAATTCATCGCGCGCACCAACAATCGATGTTCTTAGGCGCTCAGCGTATGAGATGATCGCATCGCGTTCATTACTTAGATCTGTCACCAAGCCACGAACACGCATTTCGTTGTCTGTATAACTACGCTCCAGCGCGTTGACTTCTGAATGCACAAGAGTTTCCAGCTCAGAAGCACGCGCAATTGTTCTTTCAATGCCGTCATTCATGGCATTAACTTCGCGGCGAATTGCTTGACCAACAGTTGTGATCTTGCCTGTGCCACGTGTTTCTGGATCAGCCAGTTGAATTGCGACATGGGTCATAGCACGTGCTGCTAATTTAAATTCACGGGCGCGTGTCACCATGATGGCAAATGCGAAGAAAATAAACGTAGGGATGATTGCAACGAGGATTGCGCCAATGAGGAGGGGGTCCGCAACCACGTCGTTTACATTTGTAATCGCGTTAATATTGTCAGCGAGCAGATAGTAACTTGCAGCACCAATACCCGCAATCCAGATGATGGATAGAAGAATTGCAAAAGTATACGCCGATCCTGAAACTCTCTGATCAAGCGCTGCCAATAATGGCGAAGACTTTAAGCCTGAATCATCGTTAGCTGGATCAAAATCAATTTGTGTCGCAGCTGCCGGAGTTCTTTTAATCTCAGAAGGCGCGGCACTTGTTTGCTCTGTTGAGCTTGTAGCACTGTTCTTTGAAGAGGCGTTGTCCGACGTATCGGGCGAAGTTGCCAATTCTCTTGCAGCACTTGAAACTTGTTGCTCCAGATCTTCAAATGACTTTTCATCAAGAGAGAAGTCCGCCTCTTGTGAATTCCCACTTTTCGTGGCGCTTGAATGATCTTTTTTGTGACCAGCGGGCTCTTTTGCCATACCGCTACTTCCTCATTTTGTTTGTACGCGTTTTGCAGCTATGACCCAACCAGACAAACAAATTAAACCCTCGTGTTTGTCCCAGCTTAAACTCGCCATAGCCTCATGCAAAACATATCAATGTTGTGTTTTGCCACATTTCTGTAGGTTTAACAATGAGATGAAGGCATTCGTACACAGGCAGAAGTGCCACAATTCAACTTGGGAAAAATACGCCCATCATTAAGTCCCTGCAAAATATAGGTTTATGGTCTGTTAACCATATTTGACGAAAATAAGGCTGTTGACCACCGGATTAACAAAAAACATTCACCTCCGTGCTTAAATTGCAGAAAACATAAAAGAAAACGGGGACAAGATGGCTTTAAATAGAATTATACTGGAGGCACCAGAATTTGGTTCCGGCCGCGAGTGCGACGATCGACCAATTGATATGCTTCACCTTTCCAAACAAACATCCGGGGATTCTAACCTGGAAAGCGAACTTTTAACACTATTTGCAAAGCAAGTGCGTGAAAGCCTTTCAGAAATGGCGATTTGCACTGAAAAGCAACGCGCAAAAATGGCAGGCGAGGTGCATAACGCTGCTGAAAGCATTGGTGCATTTGATATCGCTGAAAAAGCTGGACGCGTAGAAGCTGATCCTGCTGACCCAATTTCATTGGCGGCATTTTCAAATTCAGTGGTTAAAGCCAGCACTTTCATTGCGTCGCTAAACCGCATCTAAGCTTGGGTAATTCATTATTTTAGGGTTGCGCTCTCAAGAACACTATGGTTTGAGTGCTTTGCAATTTATTAGGGACCCGTAAATTTAATGGCCAAGATTACTTACATCTCTTCCGATGGAAAAGAATTTGTTGTTGATGCAAAAAATGGCTCAACAGTGATGGAAAATGCAGTGAAAAACTCAGTGCCTGGCATTGAGGCTGAATGTGGCGGCGCATGTGCATGCGCAACATGCCATGTTTATGTTGATGATGCATGGACTGAGAAGGTGGGTTCACCTGAGGCTATGGAAGAAGACATGTTGGATTTTGCCTTCGAGATGAAGGAAACGTCTCGCCTATCTTGTCAGGTCACAGTATCTGATGAGCTTGATGGTCTCATCGTTCACATCCCATCACAGCAAGCCTAAGTCAAAAAGAACCTCACCACTTTTAAAGGGTGAGGCGAATTGGGCGCTGTATAAATGACATGGGAGGAACGTGATCTATACGTTCTGCGCCGGGAGTACATGTCGAATCGTCAAAAACTTAACCTGTGTAAGGGATAGCTGACGCTTTTTGATGCGACTATCCTAAAATGTTATCGATATAATTTGACAAAATAATAGGCAAATTTCATCATTTAGTTGATAAAATAGGCAGAAGACGTTTCCTGCTTGACTTAAAACGACGTTTTATTGAACTATTTGCATCTTGATTCCGCAGAATCGTAATTCTCCGTTTTTCAGCTATACACTCCCCATCTTTTCCCGATATACACATGGTCTCGACCAATTTTTCGGACAGTTTTTCGATATGTTGACTTCAATTCATTCCAATATTCAGTGTTTTGAGCCTAAAACCTGGCAACTTGCCCATGACAAATCGATTGTGCTGGGACCGAAAGCGGTGATCATGGCCATCATGAATATCACGCCGGACTCATTCTCTGATGGCGCGATGATCAATAGTGTCGATGCAGCGCTTAAATCTGCTGAAGTGCATATCGCTGATGGCGCACAAATTTTGGATATTGGTGGAGAATCCACCCGTCCCGGTGCAGATCCTGTGACAGCGCAGATGGAGCAGGATAGGGTACTTCCTATTATTGAGGCGATTGCAGCCAATTTTGATATAATCATATCAATTGATACCTATCGCGCCTCGACAGCGGATCTTGCCATTAGCACTGGTGCGCATGTCATAAACGATGTCTGGGGGCTACAAAGAGATCCAAAAATTGCATCAATTGCTGCCAAGCATAGTGCAGGGGTGTGCATTATGCATACGGGGCGCAATCGCAAGATCGATAAGGATGTGATCAAAGATCAGTTTAACTGGTTTGAGCAGTCGTTAAAGCTTGCCAAGGATGCCGCAATTAAAGATGACGCGATTGTTTTAGACCCCGGTTTTGGTTTTGCTAAAGAAACAACGGAAGAAAACCTATCGCTGATGCTTCGCTTTGAAGAGTTGCATGCTTTAAACTATCCGTTTCTTATTGGCTCTTCGCGAAAAAGATTTATTGGCGCCTTAACCGGACAAGATGCGCAGGACCGAGATGTCGGAACATCAGCAACATCTGTCGTTCTGCGTCAAATGGGTGGCGCGATATTTAGAGTACACAATGTTCAAACCAATCGCGATGCATTATCAGTGGCAGATGGTTTGATTGCCCATGCTCTTAATGAAGGGATTTCATCTTGACGGATACATTCAAGATCACACTGAAAAACTGCTCTTTTTATGCCTATCACGGGGTTTTCCCGGCAGAGAAAGAAATTGGTCAACGGTTTTTCGTCGATGTCGAGTTAGACGTTCAAAAATCCGACCAGATTGCAGATGATAAGCTGGAAACCACAGTTCATTATGGAGAAGTATTTGCGCTGGTGGAAGATACCGTGACCAATGCTAAATATGATTTGATTGAAACTCTAGCCCATTTTATTGGCCGAAATATCTGCGACAGTTTTGAGTTGGTCTTAAATGCCAAAGTGACGGTTCGTAAGCCATCTGCACCGATCCCAGGGGTTTTAGATTTTGTTGAAGTATGTGTTGAGACAGCGCGATGAGTAGTGATTTAACACATGCGGCGCTTGGTATTGGCGGCAATTTAGGTGATACGCAGCAAAATTTGATCAATGTGATCAGCAATTTAGCCCATCAATTGGATGTTGAAGTTTTATCAGTCTCCAAACTTTATAAGACCCCGCCGTGGGGCAAGACGGACCAACC
>JAHDEP010000210.1 GCA_020628775.1 Rhizobiaceae bacterium
ACGTTTTGCTTTGATTCTTGCAAACGAGACGCAATTGTCTTGCGCATGCCATCATGTTTGACCAGCTCATATGAACCTTCTTCAAACAATTTAAGCACTTGCTCATCAGACATTGATGGTGGTTTAGAAGCTGCAGGTGCCGCTGAAGGAGCCACACTTGACGCAGCAGCTGGTGCACTTGTCACACCGCTTGCAATTGCTGCTTCAACATCGCGTTTGATGATACGCCCTTTTGGACCTGAACCTGATACAGTTGAAATCTCAAGACCTGCATCTTTTGCGATACGGCGTGCAAGCGGGGATGAGAATACGCGAGACCCATCTGCTGCAACAGGAGCTGGCGCTGCAGCCGGAGCTGCTGGCGCAGGTGCTGCAGCAGGCGCAGCTTTAGGTGCTTCTGCCGCTGGCGCAGGTGCCGCTGCTGGTGCAGGAGTTGCACCCTCGTCTTCACCTGTGATTGTTGCAATGACAGAATTGACTTTCACGCCTTCAGTCCCAGCTTCAACGAGAAGCTCAAGAACTGTGCCTTCATCAACCGCTTCAACTTCCATTGTCGCTTTATCAGTTTCAATTTCGGCGATCACGTCACCCGGTCCGATTTCATCGCCCACTTTCACAAGCCAGGATGATAACGTGCCTTCTTCCATAGTTGGAGATAAGGCAGGCATGGTAATATTAATTGGCATAATCTTCCCTTCCCTTAGCTTGTGTAAGTTACGGCTTTAACCGCGTCGATCACTTCACCAACATTTGGCAATGCAAGTTTTTCCAAGTTTGCCGCATATGGCATTGGAACGTCTTTACCTGCAATTGTGATGATTGGCGCATCCAAATAATCAAATGCTTGTTGCATCACACGTGTGGCGATTTCTGTACCGACTGAGTTTTGCGGGAAACCTTCTTCCACAGTGACCAAACGACCTGTTTTCTTCACAGATTCGATAACTGTTGGAAGATCCATTGGGCGAATTGTGCGTAAATCGATCAATTCAACGTCAATGCCCATCTCAGCGAGTTCTTCAACGGCTTTAACCGCGTAAGTCATACCGATACCAAATGAAACCATTGTGGCGTCTTTACCAGTTTTATGAATACGTGCTTTACCGATTGGCAACACGAGATCATCAACTTTTGGCACATCAAATGTTTGACCGTATAGGATTTCATTTTCCAAGAAGATCACTGGGTTTGGATCGCGGATCGCAGCTTTTAGCAAGCCTTTTGCGTCAGCAGCCGTATATGGCATAACAACTTTAAGACCCGGGATTTGGCTATACCATGCAGCATAACACTGAGAGTGCTGTGCACCCACACGAGCAGCTGCGCCATTTGGCCCACGGAACACGATCGGCGCGCCCATCTGGCCACCAGACATATAAAGTGTTTTTGCAGCTGAGTTGATGATGTGGTCAATCGCCTGCATTGCAAAGTTAAATGTCATAAACTCAACAATTGGCTTCAAACCAGCCATTGCAGCACCGACACCAACACCTGCAAAACCATGCTCAGTGATCGGCGTATCAATCACACGGCGTGCGCCAAATTCATCAAGCAAACCTTGTGTGATTTTATAAGCGCCTTGATATTCAGCAACTTCTTCACCCATAACAAAGACATCATCGTCTGAGCGCATTTCTTCAGCCATGGCCGAACCCAATGCTTCGCGCACCGTCATTGGCACCATTTCAGTTCCAGCCGGGATATCAGGATCAGATGCAACTTCAACTGCAATAGGAGCCGCTGCAACCGGTGCAGGAGCTTGTGCAGCAGGAGCAGCTTCAGGTGCTGGCGCTGCAGCTGGTGCAGAGGCTTTGCCGATATCATCTGCGCTTTCGCCTTCTTCAAGCAGAACTGCGATTACTTCGTTGACTTTGACGTTTTCAGTGCCGCCTGGCACCATGATCTTACCGATCACGCCTTCATCAACAGCTTCAACTTCCATTGTTGCTTTATCTGTTTCAATTTCAGCTAAAATGTCACCGGCAGCAACGCTGTCGCCTTCATTTTTAAGCCATTTAGCAAGATTGCCTTCTTCCATTGTTGGAGACAAGGCAGGCATTAGAATTTCAATAGGCATTGGTAATGACCTCCCTTAAACCAAAATGTCTGTATAGAGCTCAGATGCATCTGGCTCTGGATCGTTTTGCGCAAAATCAGCACTATCAGCAACAATTGTGCGGATTTCCTTATCGATGGCCTTCAGCTCATCTTCTGTCGCAAAACCACCATCAAGCAAACGCTGCTTTACTTGCTCGATTGGATCTTGCTCAGAACGCATTTTCTGAACTTCGTCTTTCGTACGGTATTTCGCAGGGTCAGACATTGAGTGACCACGGTAACGATATGTCATCATTTCAAGGATGATTGGACCTTTACCGGAACGACCATGCTCAACAGCAGCTTCTGCTGCAGCATGTACTGCGCGAACATCCATACCATCAACTTGGTAACCTGGAATATCAAACGCTGCACCACGATCAGCAAAGTTTGTGTGTGCTGATGCGCGAGAGACTGATGTACCCATCGCATAACGGTTGTTCTCTACAATATAGATCACAGGAAGCTTCCAAAGAGATGCCATGTTAAAGCTCTCATAAACCTGACCCTGGTTGGCTGCGCCATCACCGAAATAAGCCACAGAAACATGATCATTGCCGCGATAGCTATTTGCAAATGCAAGACCCGTACCTAGTGATACCTGGGCCGCAACAATCCCGTGTCCGCCATAGAAGTCTTTTTCTTTGGAGAACATGTGCATGGAACCGCCCTTACCGCGGGAGTAACCGCCCTGACGTCCGGTTAATTCTGCCATCACACCGCGCGCTGTCATGCCCTTTGCCAACATGTGGCCGTGGTCACGATAACCTGTAATAACTTGATCACCGTCTTTAAGCGCCATTTGCATGCCGACAACGACCGCTTCTTGACCAATATAAAGGTGACAGAAACCACCAATTGCACCCATGCCATATAATTGACCTGCTTTTTCCTCAAAGCGGCGGATCAATAACATTTCACGATATGCGGAAAGTTCAGTTTCTTTGTCGAAATCACTAACGGTTTGGCCAATGACGGCTTTTTTAGTTGATGATTTGCGGGACGTCGACCGAGTGGTCTTTCGAGCAGCCATATAAATCTCCCAAAGTTGCTGTTTGGGCGATCATATTTCAAATTTTAAATAACAGCAACAGTATTAATGCATAGCTGCCATTCGTACTAATACTATGTTTTATAAAGGGATTTTTAATATTAACTGATATTCAGTTAACTCTATTAATCGAGGTAAATGACGATTTCATCTTCGCGTGACACCGCAAGTAGTTTGCGCGCGCGCTCATCAAGCATATCAGCTTCCATTGAGCCATCGCTCATTAATCTGACTTGCTTCTCAAGATATTGTTGCTGTTGAGATAATGCTTCTGCTTGCAATTGCAACTCGGCAATTCGATCCTGCATTTCCTTACCAGAACGCAAGCCATATGTACCTGTTACTGCATGATATGCAAAGTAACAAACACAGCCCAACCCAAGCAAATACATCCCTGCTCGTAGGGCAATCATTTTTCGTTTAAAGCGAGTACGCATTACTAGACCTCGTGGTTAGTAATATCGTCCATGATGATTAATTTAGTCTTATCAAATGAGAAAAAGCGCACAAAAAAAGCGACTAAAAAGCCGCTTTTTTCAAGTATTGTTTTAACTAAACTTAGTTGCGCAAAATTGAGCGACCTGCATAAACGGCTTGTGAGCCCAACTCTTCTTCAATACGGATAAGCTGGTTGTATTTCGCCAACCGGTCAGAACGTGCCAATGAACCCGTTTTAATCTGACCACAATTTGTAGCAACAGCTAGATCTGAAATCGTTGCATCTTCAGTTTCACCAGAACGGTGAGACATCACAGATGTGTAAGCCGCGCGATGCGCTGTTTCAACTGCATCTAGTGTTTCTGATAGTGAACCGATTTGATTGACTTTAACGAGGATTGAGTTGGCAACACCCATTTTGATACCGTCACGTAGACGAGATGAGTTTGTTACAAACAGATCATCACCAACGAGCTGACATTTAGAACCAGTCATTTCAGTTGATAGTTTCCAACCGTCCCAGTCGTCTTCAGCCATGCCATCTTCAATAGAGATGATTGGGTATTTGTTGACAAGTTCATCAAGGTATCCAGCCATTTCGCCAGCATCTAGAGTACGACCCTCACCTTCAAGCACGTATTTGCCATCTTTGAAGAACTCAGTTGAAGCGCAATCAAGTGCGAGATACATATCTTCGCCAGGTCTGTAGCCAGCTTTTTCAATTGATGACATGATGAAATCAAGAGCCGCAGGTGCGCTTTCGATATTTGGTGCAAAACCACCCTCGTC
>JAHDEP010000211.1 GCA_020628775.1 Rhizobiaceae bacterium
GCTACAGCTAAGAAAAACCTGTAATCATCCCAGTTCATAAATACATGCCTGTTAGCTTTTTCATTCATGTATTTTTGCACAATGATAGTGAGATTTGAAGCTCTTTTCTGTTCTAGGAGAATTCTATAAGCTTTGAGCCAACCAATGGAGGGTATCATGAAATCATACGGACATTATATTGGCGGCGAGAAAGTTGCTGGCAAATCAGGTCGTGAAGCAGACGTTTACAAGCCTATGACAGGTGAAGTGCAGGCTAAAGTCGCACTCGCAACTAAAGATGAGTTGGACCAAGCTGTTGCTGTTGCTAAAGCTGCGCAACCGGCATGGGCTGCGGTAAATCCTCAGCGTCGTGCTCGTGTTTTGATGAAATTCCTCGAGCTTGTACACAAAGAATATGACGAGTTAGCACTTTTGCTTTCAGAAGAGCATGGCAAAACTGTGCCGGACGCAAAAGGTGATATCCAGCGCGGTCTTGAAGTTGTTGAATTTTGTATCGGCATTCCGCACTTGCTTAAAAGTGAGTTCACTGAAGGTGCAGGTCCAGGAATTGATCTCCATTCGGTTCGCCAACCTTTGGGCGTTGTTGCCGGTATCACACCGTTTAACTTTCCTGCAATGATCCCATTATGGAAAGCAGCGCCTGCGATTGCATGTGGTAACGCTTTTGTTCTTAAACCATCAGAACGTGATCCGGGTGTGCCTATGCGCATTGCCGAATTGTTTAAAGAAGCTGGATTGCCAGACGGAATTTTCAACGTCGTCAATGGTGATAAAGAATCTGTTGATGCGATTTTGGATCATCCAGATATCATGGCTGTCGGCTTTGTTGGTTCAACACCAATTGCGGAATACATTTATGGTCGCGGCTGTACAAACGGCAAACGCGTTCAGTGTTTCGGTGGTGCGAAAAACCACATGATCATCATGCCTGATGCTGATTTAGACCAGGCAACAGATGCGTTGATCGGTGCTGGTTATGGCTCCGCTGGCGAACGCTGCATGGCAATTTCAGTTGCTGTTCCAGTTGGTGAAGAAACTGCCAATCGTTTGATGGACAAATTGGTGCCACGCGTTGAAGCGCTTAAGATCGGACCTTCAACAGACCCTGATGCAGATTATGGTCCAGTTGTGACATCTGAAGCACTTGCTCGCATTAAAAACTATGTTGAAATTGGTATCGATGAAGGTGCGGACCTTGCTGTTGATGGTCGTGATTTCAAAATGCAGGGCTATGAAGAAGGCTTCTACATGGGTGGTTGCTTGTTTGATAATGTGACCAAAGACATGCGCATTTATAAAGAAGAGATTTTTGGCCCAGTGCTATCAGTCGTGCGCGCTAAAAACTATGAGGAAGCATTGGGTCTTGCCAATGATCACGAATACGGCAATGGCGTTGCGATCTACACACGCGATGGCGACACAGCACGCGATTTCACATCGCGCGTTCAAGTGGGCATGGTTGGCGTGAATGTGCCAATTCCTGTGCCATTGGCCTATCACACATTTGGTGGTTGGAAGCGTTCGTCATTTGGTGATTTGAACCAGCATGGTCCGGATGCAATTCGTTTTTACACGAAGACCAAAACTATGACGACACGTTGGCCTTCTGGCATTAAAGAAGGTGCTGACTTCTCCATCCCAACGATGGATTAATGTTCAAATGGCAGGTGTAAAATCCTGCCATTTTCATTTTGGACAGCTATTAAAGTTTTGGAGGATGTTATGGCAAAAGTTGGATTTGTCGGATTAGGCAATATGGGTTTTCCCATGGCAAAAAACCTGAAGAACGCAGGACATGACGTTTTAGGTTTTGACGTAAGTGATGCGGCGCGATCAGCCGCGCAATCGGAAGATATGAAAGTTTCTGATCAATTAGGCGCAATCGCTGCAGATGCTGATATCGTTATTACGATGTTGCCAAATGGCGAGATATCTAAATCAGTTGCTTCAGAATTATTATCGCAGATGCCTAATGGTAGCTTGCTGATAGATTGCTCAACGATTGATGTGGCTTCTGCGAAAACGGTTCATCAAATGGCAGCCGATGCTGGTAAATTATGTCTTGATGCCCCTGTATCAGGCGGTGTTGGTGGCGCAAGCGCTGGCACGTTGACCTTCATGGTTGGTGGATCAGATGATGCGTTTGCCAAGGGATCAGATGTTCTTGATATTATGGGTCAAAAAGCTGTTCACTGCGGTGACGGTGGTGCAGGGCAATCAGCGAAGATTTGTAACAATATGCTGCTTGCGATCTCGATGATTGGAACGTGTGAAGCTTTTGCAATGGCTGAGAAGCTGGGCCTTGATCAGGACAAACTATTTGATGTTGTCTCAACATCATCGGGTAGCTGCTGGTCGGTCAATACATATTGCCCAGTTCCGGATGTGGGGCCAAAAAGCCCGTCGGATAACAACTATCAGCCAGGATTTGCAGCAAGCTTGATGAACAAAGACCTTAATCTTGCCATGGAAGCTGCAAAAGACGCTGATGCACAAACACCTCTTGGCGCTCATGCAGCTGCACTATATAAGGCGATGGTCGACCAAGGTCATGGTGATTTGGATTTCTCAGCAATGATCAATCTGCTTGGCGATTTGAAATAAAGATTTTCTTATTTGGAGATAAATATGAGTGATACAGTTCTTTTGGAAATACATGATCGCGTTGCAGTTTTAACGCTCAATAGACCCAAAGCGCTCAATGCACTCAATGCTGAGCTGCTCTCAACGCTTGATGGACATTTATCTAAATTAAAAGATGATCCGGAGATTGGATGTATCGTTCTGACAGGGTCAGAAAAAGCCTTTGCCGCGGGTGCTGATATCAAAGAGATGGCTGAAAACTCTTATATTGATATGCTTATGCGGGATCACTTTGGTGTTCTAAAATCTTTAAATGAATGCCGGATTCCGATCATTGCTGCGGTATCAGGTTATGCGCTTGGTGGTGGCTGCGAAGTTGCCATGATGTGCGATATGATTTTTGCATCAGATACTGCGCAATTTGGTCAGCCAGAGATTAAATTAGGCGTGATCCCAGGCATGGGTGGATCGCAACGTATGACCCGCGCGATTGGTAAGTCAAAAGCCATGGATATGGTTTTAACCGGCCGGATGATGGGTGCTGAAGAAGCTGAGCGTTCTGGCCTGGTTGCACGCGTTATGCCTGTTGATGAATTGCTCGATGAAACGCTTAAAACTGCCAAGCAGATTTCAAACTTCTCTCGTCCATCCGTTTATGCAGCGAAGGAAACGGTCAATCGTGCCTTTGAAACAACGCTTGCTGAAGGGCTTCATTACGAGCAACGCGTATTCTATCCGTTATTTGCAACGGAAGATCAAAAAGAGGGTATGGCCGCCTTTACTGAAAAACGCAAAGCGGACTTCAAGCACAAATAGAAAGCTATTTTTGCAAGAGTTTTTCGATCTGTTTGCTGATGATGACGGCGCGATAAACACCCTTGTGATAGGAATATAAAAAGCCTCGATAGCCATCTAAAAAACCTCGTTTCATCACGTAGTGGGATAAGAAGGTTCGGATGGGCACATTTAGTAAACGAAAGACACTGTGGGGCAGCGAATAGAGCTTTCGCTGTTCAACTTCCAGATCTGACTGATTGTTTGTCTTGTTAAACAGATACTGCATGCTCGACACATCTTTATGAATAATGTGTCCTGAGACTTGTTTGATTTGCTCTTTTTCAAGATTAAGGCGTTCATGCACTTTGCTGAAATATTCAAGCTCATCAAACTTACCTAATAGTCTGGTTTGATAATCGGGTCCGACTGTATAATTTAACGGTTGGCCCAAAAAGTGGTTTATCCGCTTCATTTCATAAGCGATCTGATTGTTGGGTTGTTTGGACGTGATATATTGAACGTTTTTCCCAAGCTCCTCGTTGAGCTCTTCGTCGGCATCTAGAAAGAAAACCCAGTCATAATCGGCTTTTAGTTTTTCCAAAGCGCAATTGCGCTGCGATGCATAATCTTCAAATTTGTTTTCAAAGACCTTTGCTCCGGCTTCTTTCGCTTTTGCGACGGTGTTATCTGTACTGAGCGAATCTAAAACAAAAACATCTTCAAAATACAGCGAAGCATTGGTAACGGCGTTAGCGACATTGTTTTCTTCGTTGAAGGTTAAGATGACAGCGGCTGCCTTGGAATTCTGCATTTAAACAAGCTTTCAGTATTCTGATATTTGGTGCGATCTTTTAAAACACAACGCGTTGTTAAATGAAACCATATTGAATTTAACAATTGGAAAGAACGGTAATCCTGATCCTATTGGCTTTTTAACCAATGGGACGACGATCGAGCTTGTCCAGGAAGACAAAATCAGGGATCTAAAAGAGAATTTGGTAC
>JAHDEP010000212.1 GCA_020628775.1 Rhizobiaceae bacterium
AACAATGGATTTTGCTGGTTTTGGTAACCCCTCCAGCTCGCCGCCGCCGCAACGTAAATATCATTAGGCGCGACTCGCACCCAATCGTCAAGTAATAGTTTTATCCAAAATCGCACCCACAATATCTAGTGTGCCATGCTTGTGAAAACTGGGGAAAGATTCATATTTTGTTAACGGCTCCCTTTTGTTCTCATGGAGCTATCCGATTCTTGCTGGAAAACATGGATTTGTTACACACACGTCACAAATTTGTCGCGGGCATGTCATGCGAAAATTCTATCGCCTTGGAGACTTTATCAACAGGAGCAAAGTGATTTCCATGTTTATTGGCACAAAAAAAATTTTATTTTCAACTTTTCTAGCGGCGAGTTTTACAACGTTATCCACACCCTTAATGGCTGGCGAGTATTTTAACCGAGTTTCTTCTTTTCCGGTGAACCTGAATTTGCCAACTGACATGGATCAGAAAACTGAAACCTCAGCTGAGATTATTGCAGCAAGCGATGATGGCAATACTTTGGTGTATTCTGACAGCCCATTGGGCGCTATCGGACTTATTGATATCACAGATCCGAAAGCCCCAAAGGCAAAAGGCATTATTAAACTTGATGGTGAGCCGACATCTGTATCGGTGAATGGTAATTTGGCTTTTATCGGGGTGAATACATCAAAGAGCTATGTCGAACCATCTGGCAAGTTGATCATCATCAATCTTGAAAGCAGAGAAGTTGTCTCAAGCTGCGATCTTGGGGGTCAACCTGATTCGGTTGCTTTGTCTTTAGATGGCGCATTGGCAGCCGTTGCGATTGAGAACGAGCGTGATGAAGATTTAAACGATGGGGTGATCCCACAAGCACCTGCAGGATTTGTCTCCATTCTTCCTGTTGTTAATGGTGCATTTGATTGTGCCGCGACAATCAATGCGGATGTTAAAGGTTTAGCTGGTATTGCGCCAAGCGACCCTGAGCCTGAATTCGTCGACTTTAATGCAAATAATGAACTTGTGGTGACACTTCAGGAAAACAACCACATTGTCATCCTAAATGCAGATGGTTCCGTTGCTTCGCATTTTTCAGCTGGTACAGTTGATCTTGAAAATGTTGATGTCGATGAGGAACGCGCGCTGACATTTGATGGCACACTCAATGATGTGCCGCGTGAACCTGATGCGGTTCAGTGGCTTGATAATGACAGACTGTTAATTGCCAATGAGGGCGATTACGAAGGCGGATCACGCGGATTTACGATTTTCTCCAAAACTGGCGAAGTGCTTTTCGAAAGTGGCCTGGACTTTGAATATAAAGTGGCCATGGCGGGTCATTATCCAGAAAAGCGTTCTGGCAATAAAGGTGTTGAGCCTGAAGGATTGGAAGTCGGCACATTTGGTGGTCAAAAGCATATGTTCGTTTTATCAGAGCGTGGCTCAGTGATCGGCGTATATAAAGACACAGGCTCAGATGCAGAATTTGTCCAGCTTTTGCCAACAGGCTTGGCGCCAGAAGGTGCTATAGCGATCGAGGGGCGTAATCTTCTTGCTGTATCAAATGAAAAAGACCTGATTGAAGATGGCGGTGTTCGCTCTCATGTCACGCTTTATCAATATGGCGCGGAAGCATCACAATATCCAATGCTTGCGTCTAAGTTAGATGAAAATGGCCGTCCGATTGGTTGGGGTGCGCTTTCAGGTTTGGTTGCAGACAGCGAAAACCCAGGCGAATTATATGCGGTTAATGACAGCTTTTATCGCTCGCAGCCGCAAATCTTTAAGATCGATGCCACGCAAATCCCAGCACAAATTGTGTCCGCAACGCCGATCACGCGTGATGGTATGCCAGCGCAAAAATTGGATATGGAAGGCATTACACAAGACGGTGAGGGCGGTTTCTTCATCGCATCTGAAGGCCGGACAGATCGTTTGACACCGCATGCGATTTACCACGTAAACTCAAAAGGTGAGATTAAGAGCGAGATTGCGTTCCCTGCAGAATTGCTTGCTGTTGAAAAACGTTTCGGTTCAGAAGGCATTACAAAATCAGGTGATGATCTTTGGATCGCTATTCAGCGTGAGTGGCAAGATGATGCCGCAGGTCTTGTAAAACTGGCCAATTATAACCTTGAAACAAAAGAATGGGGTGCTGTGCACTATCCTCTTGATGGCAAGGAAAAAGGCTGGGTTGGCTTGTCTGACATCACAATCTTTGGTGATTACGCTTACATTATTGAGCGCGACAACCAAATTGGTGCAGCTGCTGTGACCAAAAAGATCTATAAAGTTGCTGTGTCAGAACTAAAACCAAGCAAGTTGGGTGAAACTCTACCAGTTGTGAATAAAGAGCTCGTGGTCGATCTACTACCAATCATGCAATCTTATGGCGGATATGTGGTCGATAAGGTTGAAGGTTTGGCGATTGATAAAAATGGCCAGATGTTCATTGTGACCGATAATGATGGTGTCGACGATTCAAATGGTGAAACTCAATTCATCAAATTGGATGTGATTGCTACAATGTAATTTGTAACAAGCTAAAACGAAAAGAGCCGGATTATATGTCCGGCTCTTGTCTTTATATATACGGGAAAAAATCTAGCTTAGAATATCAGCCACCTTTTGCGATTGGTTCCTGATATTGCACGCCCATATCCCATGGGAACACAATCCAAGTATCTTGGCTCACTTCAGTGATAAACGTATCCACCAATGGACGACCTTTAGGTTTTGCATAGACGGTTGCAAAATGCGCCTTTGGTAGCATAGCGCGGACGATACCAGCGGTTTTGCCTGTGTCAGTCAAGTCATCGATAATCAGAATGTCCTCGCCATCGTTTTTAAGAAGTTCTGGAGAGATCTCTTTTAAGATCTGCATATCGCCTTGGTTCTTATAATCATGGTATGATGCAACACATACTGTATCGATCATCCGGATATTCAGCTCACGGCAGATGATTGCTGTTGGCACTAAGCCACCGCGCGTGATGCAGACAATGCCTTTATAGTCCGTTTCCTGACCAGCAATGCGCCAAGCAAGTGCACGTGCGTCTCGGTGAAACTGATCCCAGGATACGGGGAAGAATTTTTCTGAAGGTGTCATGAGCGACCTTTTACTATCTAATATTTTTGTATGAGTTGGGTTTAGAATAATGTCTTAGTTCAAATTGGCAAGCATCTGCTCAATTTCTAAGGCGGCTTTGTCCACATCTGCTTGATCAAGACCACGCACGATAATCTCAGTTGAAAAGCTGCCATCATCGCCAAAGCGCGGGTATGATCCGATGCTGATATCCGGGTTTTCTTTTTGTATCAGTCCCAAAGGCGTTCCAATCACACCTTCGCCATGACGGCAGGGGACAGAGCGCGATAGTAGCTTTTGTCCAGTCTGAAGCGTTGGGACGACATTGTTCAGCATCGCTTCAAATACTTTTGGAACCCCGGCCATGACATAAACATTTTCTTTGTTAAACCCAGGCGCTTTTGAAACAGGGTTATCAATATGGGTTGAACCATTTGGCATGCGTGCCATGCGTTGGCGTGCGTCGGTAAATTCCATCTCGCGGGATTTATAATGCGCTGCAAGCAATTCCATTGCATCATCATCATAAATGCATTCAACGCCAAAGGCTTTTGATACAGCGTCGGCGGTAATGTCATCATGGGTTGGTCCGATGCCGCCTGACGTAAAGAGATAGTCAAATTTTGCGCGCAATGCATTGACCGCAGCAACAATCTCATCTTGTTCATCCGCAACAATTCGAACCTCGCGCAGGTTGATCCCGACCGATGTGAGCGTTTGTGCTAAATGTCCGATATTCTTATCGCGTGTGCGACCTGATAAAAGCTCATCGCCGATCGCTAGTGCAGCTGCCGTTACTTCTGTTTTATTGTTCATGCATTCCAACCTTCGTTATAGCGTTTGCCATACATGATATGTTGGGAAATGAAAATGGCTCACGCAGCATAAGTGCATATAACGAAATGAAAAGAATCACTTACATCGGTTTGTTTAGCATTTGATTCGCTTGGTTTATTCTTCACCTTAACGGGGCTGCGTTTATGAAAAGCACCAAAAGCAAAGGCTTGTGATTTTTATTTTGAAAATCGATCAAAAAGAACTTGATTGCATACGTCTTGTTCGTGTAGGCAGTCACCCAGGTTGCGGGCATGGCGGAACTGGTAGACGCAAGGGACTTAAAATCCCTCGGCCTTAGGCTGTCCGGGTTCGAGTCCCGGTGCCCGCACCACCTAAGTTTTTCATATAAGATTGCTGATCTAGGTTTGAATTCGAGATGGTATTTCTCCTGGTTCATCATGGTCCCAACTCAGATCGAATCCTTTCAATTGATTGCACTCATTATTGATGTGTCGTT
>JAHDEP010000019.1:0-5940 GCA_020628775.1 Rhizobiaceae bacterium
TCAGATCTTCAGCGGCACAATGGATGATGTTCGGATCTTTAACGATGTGAGAACAGCAACTGAAATAGCTGATAATCACGATAGTCAGCTTGCTGATCCATCATCAACATCTAATTTGGTTGCCAATTGGCAGTTTGATGGCGAAAGCGGTACGACCGTGACAGATCTTGCCAATCATTATGATCTAACTTTGTCAGGTGACGCGTCTCTCGAAGAAGGTGCTGTTGTTGGCGATACGCTCAACGGTGGTGATGGAGATGACATTATGATCTCTGCAACCGGCAGTGACACGATCGATGGTGGCGCTGGGACGGATACCGTCTCTTATGAAGGTTCGGACAGTGCAGTCAACGTGAACCTTAATACAGATACGCTTTCGGGTGGCGATGCTGAAGGTGATACGCTCACATCAATTGAAAATGTCACAGGGTCTGACCATGATGATACGCTCACAGGTGACTCAGCTGCCAATACTTTAGTTGGTGGTGATGGAAACGACACGCTTGACGGCCTTAGCGGCAAGGATACGCTCGATGGTGGTGCCGGCGATGATATCTTAATGGCAGGATTTGATGACGGCACAGGAGATATCTTCATTGGTGGCGAAGGTAATGACACCTATCAGATCGAAGGAAGTACTGTAGAAAACTACGGGTTCAATGTCGATTTGAACACAGGTTCCGACCAATATAACAATTCTTATTCTGGAATTGAAAACATCAATGGCGGCAATGGTAACGACACGTTTACCGGTGACGCAAACGCCAACATCTTCTCAGGTGGAGGTGGTAATGACACTATGTATGGCGGTGATGAAGGTGATATCTTTGTCTTTGGTGAGGGCGATGGCGCTGATACCGCTCATGGAGGTGCTGGTGGAGGATGGACCGATACAATCGAGTTGACTGATGCTGGGGGAGACCTTGGAACCTACGGTTCAGATTGGACCGTCTCACTCACATCCGGTTCGATTGATGCACAAGATGCAAATAGCCTAACACTAAGTGATGACGCGGATGGCACAATCACACTAGCAGATGGCTCTACGCTGGACTTCTTTGAGATCGAGCGCATCGAGTTTTGAAAGGGTGAGCTGGAAACGTCATCCAGTTAAGTCCAACAGCTATAAAACATGAATATAATCTGAACGTGGTACTCAAACTACGTTCAGATCCTGTTTGTTAATTTGTTTTCAGATTTAAAGACGAAACGAATTAACTGGAGGGAAACTCATGTCATTGATCGCAAAACTATCAAAAATCACTAAGCCAGCTGTATTCGGCATGCTCGCAATTATGGCGGCAACGGCTGCGCAAACAACAACATCAAGCGCTGCAGGTTATCAGGCGGGCTATTATGCTTTTGTCAAAGATGTAGCTTATTGGGACCGATTGAATATGCGCAAATGGCCAGCGCCACACTCACAAAAAGTGTCTTCAATTCCAGACAATGGCTGGGGAATTTGGGTCGAGCGTTGCATCATCATCGAAGGATCTAGCGATTGGTGCAAGGTTAAATATGCAAACCAATGGGGCTGGGTTAACAGCCGCTATCTTCAAGAATACCAATACTAATCAGTTGCGCTTCCGGGTTACCGTGGGCGGGCAGAAATGGGTGATACGGCTAATCGTATTGCCCGTTTCTTGGTTTTGTGGAGCGCTTTAAAAAGAGAAATCTTCCATCGGCTGCCAATGCGTCAGGGCAGATGAAGTTGCTCTATCAATCTTGTAAAAATTGCCGCCGCCCGATTGGTCATATTTTCGGTTGATAGTTTTGCCAGCCAAATGGCAATAAAGGAGCGTGCCAACGGCGCCATGACCGACAAAGATAATCTCGAGATCTTCAATGTTCGCAAGATGCGCGCTAAACCGATCAACTATTCTTTTTTGTGCATCCCGCGCGCTCTCCCAACCCAGAATATTGTCATCGGGGTTGGCAAAAAACTTATCAGCAACTTGCTCAAATTTTTCAGGTTTTAAAAATCCAGTTGCGCTTCGATCATTTTCGCCCATCATAGGATCTATAATCAATTCGCATTTAAAAAAATCTGCAATCGGTTTTGCTGTTTCAACAGCTTTAACTTCATCACTGGATACAATCGCGATTTTCCGTTTTTTCACCTCATAGAGCGATAGTTTTTCCACCAAAGAAGCAACCCGTTGTTTGCCAACATCGCTTAGCCCCCATTTGGGGACATCGATATTGGGGTCAATATTAACTTGCGGATGGCTTATGTAATAGGCTTTGCCAGTCATTATGGTCTCATGTGTTGCGCGATCATTCATATAGTATAGGAGGTGATAATTATCATTTAAGACAGGCTTGTAAGTCAGTTTCTTGACATTATCTTAAGCGCAGAAATCAGAGTTTTTTGCATGTCATTTTTCATAAAAATTTTCGCCCTTGGCGTTGCCGGGTTATTTGTGCTGATAGCACTGCTTTATATCGTGGTTGGGTTTGAACGTGTTTGGTCCGTAATGGCGGGAAAACCGAGCTCAGAAATAATCCAAATTGCAACGATCAAAAAGACGACCAAACCCAACCAGTATTTGGTTTGCCCAAACGATTTTTGTGGCGAGACAAGCGATCGCGTTTCCCCTGTATTTGATGCTACCGTTGATAGGTTAAAGGCGATTATGGGGGATATTGAGCGCAATGATGCGAATTTTTCAAAGGTCAATTCAGGTGATGGTGATAGACGCCAGAAATACATCATGCGTTCGCCGTTTTGGAGATTTCCAAACTTAATTAGTATCGAATACATCCCATTGGAAAATAACCAATCAACCATTGCGATATATGCGCAGGCTCAATTAGGGCAATCAGATCTTGGGGCCAACAAAGCGTTTATTGATCAGCTTTTAAGTGAAATTTCATCTCAAATCTGATGTTGCGATCTTAAATAATTGTTCTAAAGTCTTTTTCAAACTGATTTGGGATGATTATGAGTTTAAAAATTGATCTAAATTCTGACTTGGGCGAGAGCTTTGGACCTTGGCAAATGGGCAATGATCCCGACATGTTAAAGGTTGTCACCAGCGCTAATGTCGCTTGTGGTGGTCATGCAAGTGATCCGGAAACAATGTTTAAAACCTTAGAGCTTGCAAAGCAAAACAACGTCGTTGTTGGTGCGCATCCCGGTTATAATGACAAGGAAGGTTTTGGTCGCCGAGTTATCCCAATGCAGCCTGTTGAAATTGGGCGCATGGTGGCGGTGCAAATTGGAAGTCTTACTGCTATTGCTGCCTTGGTTGGGGTTAAAGTTTCTTATGTTAAACCCCATGGTGCGCTGGGAAATCTAGCCGCACGCGATAAGGATGTTGCCGCTGAAATCGTAAGGGTGGTTGCCGAAATTGATAAAGAGCTGTCTGTTTTAGCTATATCTGGAAATGAGCTGGAACATGCAGCACGCGCAGCTGGGGTTCCGGTTTATTCAGAAATTTTTGCTGATCGCGGATATTTATCATCTGGTCAATTGGTGCCTCGCGACAAAAATGGCGCAATGATCGAGGATGCAAATGAAGCTGCTGATCGCTTGCTTGCCTTTATGAAAGATGGCCTTATGCCGGTTATTGATGGCGATCCAATTCGCTTAAATGCCCAATCAATTTGTGTGCATGGCGATAGCCCAACTGCTGTATCGATGGCGCAAACAATTCGGCAAAAACTAACCGCCGAAGGCATCTCTATTCAGCCGTTTTTAACTTCATGATGTCACCCAAGTTTAAAAATGTATCCGATTGTGGGGTCCTCGTTGAACTGGGGTCGGAGATCAGTGATGATATAAGTCACGCAATTTTCGCCTTGGATAAGCGTATTGCCACGAAAGACATTAAAGGCGTTGTTGAAGTGGTGCCGGCACTGGTCAATTTACTGGTTATCTTTGATCCTATTTTGGTCGATCACAGCGATATTCAACGTGCAGTTTTGGCGCTGTTTCCTCTATCATATGACGTTGATAAACCAACCAATACACATGTTATTGATGTCTGCTATGAAAAGGAGCTGGCTCCAGATCTAAAGGCCGTTGCCAATGCATGTGGGATCAGCGAAGAGGTCGTGATCAATAGCCATCTTTCGTCTCAATTGCGAGTTAGCATGTATGGCTTTGCACCCGGATATGCCTATATGTCCGGTTTATCAAACGACATCCAAGTGCCACGAAAAGATACCGCTGTGCGTGATGTTTCGGCTGGAAGTGTCATTATCGCTGGCCAGCAATGTTTGATAACAACATTAAAGATGCCAACAGGTTGGTCAATCATTGGTCGCACGCATGCTCAAATTATGACTGGTGATAATGAACGACCGTTTTTGTTTGATGTCGGCGATCTGGTGTCCTTTAATCGGATAACCCTTGATGAGTATTCAAAGGGTAATAAATAATGACGATTGCTAAATTTCACATCACACGTGCAGGGCCATTGGTTTCCTTTCAAGATTTAGGACGTAATGGGCATATGCGATTTGGCGTGTCTCGTTCCGGTCCGATGGATATCTCTTCGTTTAAGAAGGCCAATGAGCAACTTGGCAATGATCAAAACAACACGGGCATTGAAATATCAATTGGTGGACTTGAGTTAAAATGCGTTGAAGGCAGTGCATCTTTATGTGTCATGGGTGGAGAATTTAACCTCACACTTGATGGCAATCAGATTGCAATTGGCGAAGTTTTCGAAATGAAAACCAATCAGACATTAAACATCCGTGCGGATAAGTCTGGTTCATGGTGCTATCTAGCATTTGCTGGTTCACTCATCACCGACAAATGGTTAGGTTCAAGCGCGACACATCTTTTATCTGGTTTTGGCGGCGGTGTTTTAAAATCAGGTCAGGAGCTTGTTGTAAAAGATGCAAAGATTGTCGATGCATCACATCAAATAGGCGTAAAGATTGGTGACGTGTTCGGCGGATATATTCGTGTAACTTTAGGTCCGCAGGATCATTACTTTACCGATGAAGCAAAACGGCTTTTGCTCAATCAGGAATTTAAAGTTTCAACGGCCTATGACCGTATGGGAATGCGTCTTTTAGGGCCAAAGCTTGATATCAATTCATCGCTTTCCATCCCTTCAGAACCTTTGATGAAAGGCTCAATTCAAGTCTCTGGTGATGGTGTGCCAACGATACTTCTTGCCGATCACCAAACAACAGGCGGATACCCAAAAATTGCGACGGTGATATCTTCAGATCTTGATATGCTAGCGCAATTAAGACCCAATCAGACACTAAGGTTTAAAGCAATTTCGCCCGAAATAGCTGTCCGAATAGCCCGCGTTAAAAAGATAGAACTAACATAATCAGAAAGATCAAAATGCGTGAATTTGAACTCGAAAAACATTTCTCAAAATGGGAGTTTGCCGCTCGCTATCACATGACAGCATCAGATGCGCAAAGCATGACGGTCAACGAGCTTTTAGAGATGGCTGGCGATAAAGCTAAGGACGAATTGCTCAATTGTTGGTTGGGATATACCGAAACGCGCGGTGCTTTGGATCTGCGCGAGGCTATCGCGCAAACCTATGATGTTTGCCAAGCAGATAATATTCAGTGCTTTGTCGGGATCGAAGAAGGCATCTATGCGGCTATGCGTGTGATGCTGTCCGCAGATGATCATGCAATTGTCATTGTACCAAATTATCAGGCTGCTGAAACGCTTCCGCTTTCTATCTGCGAAGTCACCGGTGTTGAGTTGTTAGCAGATCAAAATTGGCAACTTGATTTGAACGCATTGCGTGACGCAATTCGGCCCAATACAAAACTTATCTCGATCAATTTCCCCAATAACCCAACAGGCGCCATTCCAGATCGCAAAACCCTTGATGCATTAATCGAGTTGTGTCGAGAACATGAAATTTGGCTCTTTAGCGACGAAGTTTATCGCCTCATGGAAATTGATGAAGATAAGCGAATTCCGCAAATTGCCGATATTTATGAGAA
>JAHDEP010000019.1:6040-16377 GCA_020628775.1 Rhizobiaceae bacterium
CATTTCAGAATTGGCATGGGCCGTAACGGGATTGATGAAGGGCTAGAAGTTATGCGCAAGTTCATTGATCGACGTGCAAACAGGCTCTAAATCGAGAGGTTTTTACTTTTATTTGCGGTCTAAAAGCTGTTGAAACTGTGCCAATAAAACCACTCGGCAACAGGTACGCGCAAGTTCATTTATCTATCCCTTAAGGATGAATATTGCACTGGCATGTCTGATCCAGATGAAAGTTGGATCGCCAGTGAGAGAAGACATAGGGATCAAATTCGATGGCTCGAGCCGAAAAAAAAGTCAGTGTTAATTCTCCGCCGAAAAGAATTTTAAGAGAAATCAAGAAGTTGCAGTCTGCAGGACAGGCGGGCAGCACCATTTTATTATGTGATCGCTTACATAGTTTAGGCTATAAAGACGCGGACTTTTTGTTGTTATATGGAACTGCGCTGAAAGCAAAGCGCGACTATAACAAAGCATTGTTTATGCTCAATGCGGCGTTTGATCAAGCGCCATCCAATCCAGATATTATTCACATGATGGCCTCAGTATTTTTCCAAATGAAAGATGTTGAGACGGCGATTGAGTTGTTTAAACGCGTCACTGAAATGGATGAGCGACATTTCAATGCTTGGAAAGATCTAGGTCTTGCACTGCAATCTGTTGAACGTTTCCACGCCGCACAAATCGCACTTTCTTGTGCGCATTTTATCAAACCCGAAAACGTCGAAGCCATCGTTGCGTTAATCGGTGTATATCTTGAAACACTATCCTACAAACAAGCTGAAGAGCTCATCGAGCGTCTGTTCGCGCGTGGGGAAACCATCACACCAAGCCTTTATGTGAAACGTCTTCAGATCGCATCTCGTTTGGAAGATTTCCATTACATTAAGGAAAGTGTTGAAGGCACTGATTACACCAGCTTTGAAAATGATGATAAAGCTCGGGTTGAGAATTTATATGCCTATTATCTGCAAACTTATGACCAGTGGGATGAAGCGCTAGAAGTGCTCAACAAATGGATCGGCGATGATAGCGAGGAAAAAATCAAAAGCGCATTGCTCACACGCCTTTTAAAAACCCATGCGGCAGCAATTTATGCTGATAAAGGCGATCCGCGAAAAGCAATCGAAATGAATAAAGCGCTGGTAGCGGAAAACCCAAGCGACATTTCAATCAAATACAATTTGGCGAATTTGCAGATGCAAGTCGGCGATTTAAAAGAAGCCTATGAAAACTACGAGATCCGTTTCAAATGGCGTGAATATACTTCAAAACGAAGACGATTTAGCATTCCGCGCTGGAAGGGTGAACCAATTAAAGGCAAAAAACTGCTTGTTTGGCGCGAGCAGGGCATTGGCGATGAATTGCGCTATGGTTCGATGGTTCAAGACCTTAAAGACATGGGATGCGAGGTCACCTATGAGGTGACAGAAAAACTAATCCCGCTTTGGAAACACAGCTACCCTTGGGCCAATATTCAGCCTGAAGGTGAGATCGAATGTCGTGGTGACGAAGATTATGCGCATTTTGATTACCAGATCCCGGTAATCTCACTCGCACCTATCGTACGTGCGAGCGTTGAAGACTATGATGAAAAGCAAAAACCATGGCTCGGACGCTATCCGGAAATAGAGGAAAAAATTCGTAAAGATCTCAAAGCCAATCGAGACGAATTGGTGGTGGGGATTTGTTGGCGTTCGTTCAATATGAGCCCAACCCGTGCACGTTTTCTGTTTGCCGATAAACAGCTCGCACCTCTTAAAGATATTCCCAATGTCAAATGGGTCAATGTGCAATATGACGCCGGAATTGATGAGGTAAATAGCGCGCGCGAATCTGGCCTTGAGATTTACCACTACACTGACATTGATCAAAAAGATGACCTTGAAACGGCTTCAGGGCTACTGGGCGCATGTGATTTGGTTGTCACCGTTGGTGGTTCTGTGGGCGATTTATGCGGCGGCTTGGGCGTTCCAATGGTTTATATCCCAAAACCACGGGCAGCGGCGTTCCTAGGCACAGATAAGCTTCCATGGTTCCCAAATTCTAAGGGCTACCCAATTGATTCAAACCAAGGCGATGCGGTGATCAAGAGCATTGTTGACGACTGGGATGACATCATTTCATGGGCGAAAGATCTAAATTCAGTTGACAGATATTTCTGTGACGACATAGCTAGTGATGACGCTAAGTTGGGATTTGATCGCGAATACAAAATTCTCGATTAGTCTTCTGGAAGCTTTGGATAAAATATTTTGGGGGTGGTGAGCATGAAAATCGCCCATCGTGACATAGGGCCGCAATTTCCACCCATGGTGATTGCTGAGATTGGCATCAATCATGGTGGCGATCTTTCGGTTGCCAAAAACATGGTTCGTCAAGCAGCGCTGTCCGGCGCAGAATGCATCAAGCATCAAACGCATTTCGTTGAAGATGAAATGACCGATGAAGCAAAATCTATCTTTCCACCCAATGCAGATGTTTCTATTTGGGAAGTCATGGAGCGATGCGCGCTTTCCCAAGATGATGAAATTGAATTAAAGCGCTATAGCGAAGAGCTCGGGTTGATCTATATTTCAACGCCATTTTCACGCGCTGCCGCAAATTTCCTCAACGACATAGACGTTCCCGCATTTAAAATCGGTTCAGGGGAAGCAGATAATCTTCCGCTCATTCGTCATATCGCTAAATTTGGCAAACCGATCATTTTATCAACTGGCATGCAGTCGATTAAAACCATAAAGGCATCGGTTGATATTCTTGAAGCGTCGGGGGTACCGTTTGCTCTGTTGGAATGCACGAACCTTTATCCATCACCGCCGGAGATCGTCTCATTGGGCGGTATCAAGGAGCTGCAAAATGCGTTTCCTAACGCTGTTGTCGGGTTTTCCGATCATTCGATTGGCCCAAGCATGGCCATTGCATCTGTTGCGCTTGGAGCATCTATAATCGAGCGGCATTTTACCGATGATCGTCATCGCCAAGGACCAGATATCATATGCTCAATGGATCCCGCAGAGCTGAGGTTTTTAATCGACCGCAGCAAGGAAGTTCACACAAGCCTTCACAATCCAAAACAGCGCACACCAGATGAAGAACCGGTGTATAAATTTGCCAGAGCGTCTGTTGTTGCAGAATTAGAATTACCCGTTGGTCATGTCATTACAGAGACTGATATCTGGGCAAGACGACCGGGCAATGGGGATATCCCAGGCTATGAGTTTGATAAAGTTGTGGGAATGAGGTTAATTAAGCCTGTTAAAAAGAATCAGCAGCTGTCATGGTCTGATTTCGAAACAGGTAAATGACCACCATGTCTAACAAGGTCCAACCACAGGATCGGCACATATTATTTGTAACGGGAACGCGTGCTGATTTTGGCAAGCTTGAACCGCTCGCAATTGCTGCCGCAGATGCGGGATTTCCTGTGACATTTTTCGTAACTGGCATGCATATGATGAAAAAGTATGGCCATACGAAATATGAAATTTACCGCCAGAACCGTTTTCAGATCGTCGAATATATCAACCAGCGTGAAGGTGATCCACAAGATATGGTCACCGCAAAAACGATCACCGGATTTTCAGATTTCCTGCAGGAAATGCGACCTGATCTGGTCATCATTCATGGCGACCGTGTTGAGGCTCTCGCCTGTTCTTTGGTTTGCGCAATGAACTATATTATGTGCGCGCATATTGAAGGCGGTGAAGTATCAGGCACCATTGATGAAGTGTTCCGCCATTGTAATACAAAACTCTCAACCGTGCATTTTGTATCCTCAAAAGTTGCAGCAGAACGCGTGATCAGATTAGGCGAAGATCCGCGCGCAGTAAAAGTTATCGGTTCGCCCGAATTGGATATTCATTCAAAACCATCAGGGGTATCGCTCGATGCGGTTTTTGATTGGTATGAAATTGCCAGCAAAGACTATGGGATTTGTGTGTTTCATCCCGTCACCTCTGAAGTGCATAAAACGGCTGAACAAGCTAAATCCTTATTTACGACCTTAAAGCAATCGGGAAAATATTTCGTTGTCATCATGCCGAACAATGATCCTGGGTCAAAAGACATTGAAGATGAGATTGAAAAACTCCCCAGTGATAGGTTTAGAGTACTACCTTCAATGCGTTTTCAATATTTCTCAGAGCTATTGAAAAACGCTAAAATTATCGTCGGTAATTCAAGCGCTGGCGTGCGAGAAGCACCATATCTTGGTGTGCCATCCCTTAGCCTAGGCACACGCCAAAATAATCGTGCATTGGCGGCATCAGTTGCCAAATCATCATGTTTTGATACTCAAAAAATTGCTTCTTTTATTGAGGATGAATGGGGTAAGCGATATCCACGAGATGAATCATTTGGTGAGGGTTTGGCATCTGCAAAATTTGCCGAATTGATTTTATCATCTGAATTCTGGGACACGCCGTTACAGAAATATTTTGCCGATGGAACGAATGGTCAATCTTGATCTGGAAAAGGCTCTGCCGATTGTTCCCATTCGCAAAGGATCAAAAGGACTGCCGAATAAAAATATAACGCCGCTGGCGGGCAAACCTCTTTATCTATATTCGGTTGAACAAGCATTGCGCCTATATGGCCAATGTGTGATTTCAACCGATATCCCTTCGGTTTTGGATGCGCAATTGCCCGATAATTGTTTGGTGATCAGACGCGCCGATGAATTGTCGCAAGACACAACGCCGATGGATGATGTTTTACTGCATATATTTGAAGAATTGCGGGGAGAAGACATAACACCGAAAACATGTGTGCTGCTTCAAGCTACATCTCCTCTGCGTTCTGATGATGATGTATTTAAAGCCGTTGAGTTTTACAACGCAAATTCGTTTGAATTGGTCAAATCCGTTAGCGAAGTTGATGCAGGTTTTTTAAAATATGGCTCTCTGAATGATAAGGGTGAATTTATCCCTGTTGCAAAGCCTGAATATTGTTTTACCAACCGACAGGACTTGCCCAACATGGTTCGCCCCAACGGAGCAATTTACGTGTTCAATGCAGATACGATTGTAAAAAACGGCGGTATGGCCAGCCAATCAATCGGCGCTGTGCTTACCGATATCCCCATTGATATTGATGTTCATGAAGATCTGGTACGCGCAGAAAAAATCATTAACGGATCAAAGTGACCGGTTCGCAGTTTCCAAAACCTTTAGCGCTAGGACACCCTTTGGAGACATAGCCTTAGTCATTTTAAAGAGTTTAACCGGTTTTGTGCCAAATTTTGGTTTGAATGGTTCATCGCCAATGTCAAAGTCACAAATACGCCCGCCATCTTTGTGCCAATCTGCCATGAGCAAATCCACCATGCCAAATACTGGTGAGAACTTGCCAAACGCATCATAATCACATGCCATCAGCATGCCGTGATGGGTTTTATTGTTTGTCAGGCCAAACAACGCGCCAACAAATTCGCCATTAGCTTTTAAAACATAAGTTCTTGCAAAGCCTTCTAATTGGCCCTGTTCAGCAATTTTTTTGTAAAAAGATAGAACGAAATCTTCCTGGATAGGATCACCTTCAAATCGACCTGCGCGGAGGGATTGAATCTTGGTGATGATCTCACCGCAATCACTCGCGGGAACAATATCAAATGAAACACTTTCATGATGATTGGTAATTCGTCGGATATTTTGATCAATTTTCTTGCGGTGTTTTGCATCAAAATGTTCGTCTCGCCATTCAGCATAATCTTCGCCCAAGGCGGCCTCATGTGACGAGAAATCAAGTTGCTCGAACTGACCCTCAAAGAACATTTCCCATTCAATGCGTGATTTATCACGAACGGGCTTAAGCCGCAGGATATCAAATTTACCGATCTCTGCCTTGATTTTAGACGACAGGTTTTCAATTGCTGAAATTTGCTCAATATACTCTTGGTGGACAATCGGCGCTGAGTAATCGCAAACTCCCAAATCCGCTGATTCAAGCAAAGTGATACCTTTGAGCTTGCGGGTAATAAGCGGCAACACAAATAGTAGCGCGCCACTTGTTTGATCCCGACCGGTGATCACAACTTTCGTAGCGCTACGATTAGGCGCAAGTTGTCGATAAAGCTCTTCTAACCAAACGGGGGATTGAAATGCCGTTGCAGATGAATTTTCGAACAAAAAACGATACTCATTTCCAGTGAAATCAAAGTCGTTTTCTTGTTCAATAACGATAAAATTATCGCCATCTAAAAACATATCCGATGTTTTTTGATGATCGTCATTAAATTCAATATTTGCTGTATTTCTTCCAATTACCATGTGCGCGCCCAAAATTTCTTGCATTTATCTGCAAATTTTCCCCTATCCGAGCCAAAATCTATCTGAAAATTGTTAAAATAAGGAAAAATGCATAGTTACAAATTTATCTAGTTGTTTTCAGCGCATGAAAGAAATCAACAGCAAATCTGCCACTTGTACAGAGCACTGTTGATACCAAGCGATTTTCGCTTTAGTGCTAGGTGGGGCATATCAAAAATTGGGACCTATCATTGTGAGCGAACAATCAGCAACTGATCGATCTTTCTTAGCATTTGTCAAAAAGAACATTATCCCGATCGGGCTATTATTAGCCTCGGTCATTGCCGTTATTATCTTTTCAAAGGGCTTCATCGCAAATCTGATTTATTTTGCGGATCCTAGACACCAAAATCAGCCATTGGAATATTGGATGACCCCGCGATATGTGGTCATGTCTTATGACCTGCCACCGCCCATTGTTGATGAAGTGATGGGATTAAGGCCGAAAATTGATAAGCGCAAACCATTGACCAAAGTGCTTGAAGATTTGGGTATCACGCTTGAAGAGTTGCAAACGCGGATAAATGAAGCGCAGGCTGAACATCTTAAGTCACTTGAGAAAAAGCGTCCGCCAAAGAAGGAAAAGCCCGCTAAGCCTGACGCTGAAGACGCATCTCAAAGCACGGATGATGCGCAATGACCGATTATGTTTTGGCGCTTATTCCGCAATATGGTCTCTTGGTCGTATTTGTCGTGACAACGATTGCCTGTTTGGGCATTCCTCTACCTTCAGCCATGTTAGCACTCGCTGCCGGCGGATTTGCAGCCACAGGAGATTTAACCCTCTGGCAGGTGGTTGTGGTTACTTTGTTGAGCTTTATCGCAGGGGATCAAATCGCCTATCACATCGCACGCAAAGGTGGACCGGGCCTCATCAGCAAGCTTAAAAACTTCAAAAAAGTTGAGAAGATCATCGGTAAAGCTGAGGGCCTTTTGGACAAAAGAGGTAATACGGCGATCATCTTATCTCGAACTGTTGTAAGTCCCGCGGGACCTTGGGTGAGCTATATTTGTGGTGCAACAGGATTTAAATGGCCAAACTTTTCAATCTCTGCCAGTATTGGCGCTGCATGTTGGACACTTGCTTATGTATTTGTGGGATATTTCTCGGCTGGGCACTTGTCGAACCTCACAGATCTGGTCAGTAACTTCCTAGGATTCATCATTGCAGGCGTGATCGGTTTGATAAGTATAATATGGCTAATCCGATCTTGGAGACAGCATAAAAACTCATAAAAACAGTTATTTATAATACTTAACTTGTTTTGAGTTAAATGAGTGTTCTAAGTGTTTTTCGTAAGAGGAGGAGATGCGAAAATGGGTAGAAAGCAAGTTGCGGTTATTACCGGTGGTGCGCAAGGCATCGGCCTAGCGACAGCGGTTAGATTGGCAAAGGATGGCTATTCCATTTCGATCTGGGATATGGATAAAACTGCAATGGATAACGCTCAAAACGTATTGAGCGAATTTCCAAATTGTATTTGTTCCGTCAACGTTGTCGATGCGGAGCAAGTTTTTGCTGCCGTTCGTGAAACCGAGGAAAAGCTGGGGCCCATCACTGCGCTCGTTCATAGCGCAGGTATTACCGGACCCAATCAAAAGCTGGTTGACTATGGCATTGATGCATGGCGGCAGGTTATTGATGTTGATCTAAATGGCACATTCATCGTCAATAAAGCTGTTGTTGAGCGGATGCAGGCCCATGGATATGGTCGAATTCTCAATATTGCATCCGTTGCAGGCAAAGAGGGTAATCCAAATGCATCCGCGTATTCATCCGCAAAAGCCGGGGTGATTGCTTTAACCAAATCGCTTGGTAAGGAGCATGCCGATGAGGATATTGCCGTCAATTGTGTCACGCCTGCTGCTGCTAAAACGCGGATATTTGATCAAATGACGGAAGAGCACATCCAATATATGCTGTCGAAAATACCGCGTGGTCGCTTTTTGGAAGTTGATGAAGCTGCAAATATGATTGCCTGGCTTGTCTCGGAAGAAAACAGCTTCACCACCGGCGGGGTATTTGATTTGTCCGGTGGCCGCGCCACATATTGATGACCAAGCTGAGAGATCGTGCGACTTAGATAATGTTAGAAATTGATAATCGAACTGCAAGATCCCTTTGGTTGACGACAAATGGTCTGTCCAAAGCGCCAACTGGTCCGCTGGATTTAGCAAAGATCATTCATCAACTTGGCTTTGTTCAACTTGATACTATTCAGGTGGTATCCAGAGCGCATCACCATATTTTATGGAGCCGTAATCAGAATTACCGCGAACCCATGCTGGATAAGGCCTTGGGCAAAGACCGAGCAATCTTTGAGCATTTTACCCATGATGCATCGGTTCTGCCGATGGAATTCTTGCCGATGTGGAAGCGGCAGTTTCAGCGCAAAAAAGAACGTATCGATCGCTCTAATTGGTATTCAAGCATGCTAGGCCCTGAGGGCCGAGAGGAGATCAAGAGCCGTATTCGTGATCAGGGCCCGCTATCAACGCATGATTTTGATACCAAAATTGAGGGTGAGAAAACCATGTGGAAGCGGCCGCCGCATAAGCTTGCTTTGGATTACATGTGGTATTCGGGCGAATTAGCGACGTGCCATCGTGTTAATTTCACCAAGTTTTATAATTTGGCGGAGCGCGTGTTCCCCAGCCAATTGTGGGATCAAAATGTTGATGATCAGGAACAGGTAAACTGGCTTTGCGAAGCGGCAATAGATCGTCTGTCGTTTGGAAATGCATCTGATGTGCACAAGTTCTGGGAAGCAACTGACCTTGATGAAGTTAAATCATGGGTAAGCGAACACGAACATTTGGTGCCACTGCGTATCCAGTCCCATGATAAAAGTTGGGTGGAAGCTTTTGGACCGGCGAATATTGAAGACCGTCTGGCAAGTTTAGAAAAACCAACTTCCCGTCTTCGGATTTTAAATCCATTTGATCCAGCAATTCGTGATCGCAATCGCTTAGAGCGCTTATTTGGCTTTAACTATCGTATCGAAATGTTTGTGCCAGCCGCTAAGCGGCAATGGGGATATTACGTCTATCCTATTTTGGAAGGCGATCGTTTTGTTGGACGCATTGAAGTGAAGGCGGATCGGAAAAAGGGCGTGTTAAACGTCATTCAGTTTTGGCCGGAAGGCAAGACAAAATGGACCCCAGCTCGGATACAAAAGCTTCATGGCGAACTTGAACGTTTGGCAAGATTTGTGAAGGTCAGCGATATCAATTGGTTGTGTGAAATATAAAAAGCCCGATCGATACGACCGGGCTTAAATAATTGAAATAGAAAACGTTTATCTATTCAAAAGTAATGCTTGGTGCGACACCTTCAAAGCCAGCGCCATCAAGTGAATTGATGATTGATTGCGCGATCTCAGCATAAACTTTTGCATGCGGGCCATCAGGGTCTGACGCAGCAATAGGTGTGCCGCCATCAGAATTTTTTCGAATATCCATGTGAAGCGGCACTTCGCCCAAGAAAGGCACGCCAACTTTTTCTGCTTCGTCACGCGCGCCACCATGGCCAAATATCTCAGAACGTTCACCACATTTAGGGCAGATAAACGTGCTCATATTTTCGATTATACCTAAAATTGGCACATCGACCTTGCGGAACATATTAAGTCCCTTGCGCGCATCAATTAGCGCAATGTCTTGCGGAGTGGATACAATCACAGCACCCGCAAGAGGCACGTTTTGCGACATGGTCAATTGCGCATCACCCGTTCCCGGCGGCATATCAACCACGAGCACATCAAGATCGCCCCAGGCAACTTCGCGGAGCATTTGGGTAAGCGCTGAAATAACCATCGGTCCGCGCCAAATCATCGGGGTATCTTCTTCTACCAAAAAACCCATCGACATAACTTTTACGCCATGGCCTTCAAGCGGTGTCAGAATTTTGCCGTTCACAGTTGGCTGGTCTTTAATGCCCATGAGGCGCGGCATGGATGGGCCGTAGATATCAGCGTCCAAAATACCAACTTTTTGACCTAGCTTTGCAAGCGCAATGGCAAGATTAACCGA
>JAHDEP010000019.1:16477-25993 GCA_020628775.1 Rhizobiaceae bacterium
CCAAAATACCAACTTTTTGACCTAGCTTTGCAAGCGCAATGGCAAGATTAACCGAGGTCGTTGATTTACCGACCCCACCTTTACCTGATGCCACAGCAACGATTGATTTAATCCCTGGAACCGGGGCGCTGTTGTTAGCTTGTCTGGCAGCCGCATTGTTGGGTGTAGCAGCAGCTTTTGGCGGTGTTGCAGAAGCCGTTGGACGTTGCGAATTTGATGCCGATCCTCCAGCGCGTTCAGCTGTGAAGATCACCGTAGCGCTGGTTACGCCGTCCAATTCGCTGACGGCGCGCTGCGCAGCAAGACGCATCGGCTCAAGTTTTTCAGTCTGATCAGACGGGACTGTGATTGTGAATATCACCTTGCCACCATCAATCATTATCGGGCTAACAAGACCAAGCGAAACAATATCGCCCTCAAGGTCTGGACCTTTAATGGTCTTTAGACATTCAATTACAGTTTCGTTGGTTACGTGTGACATTTGTTGTCCTGCTAGTTTCTTATTTCGCCTGCTTTAGCTTTAATCGCGTGAAAGCCCTTTTGAATTAAGGTCTTGAAGATAAGTGGACCAACGGGTCTCTTTCTCATCGATCAATTGCTTTAGATATGGCCAGTTGAATATACCTGTGTCATGTCCATCGGAAAAGATAATCCGGATTGCATATCGTCCCACAGGTTCAATATTTGTGATCAGAACATTGCGCTTGCCTACCTGCGGCACTTCTTGCCCGGGGCCATGTCCTTTGACCTCCGCAGATGGTGATGAGATCCTCAGATACTCCGACGACAATTCACCTTCGCTACCATCGTGATAAAATAAACGCATGATCCCACGTTCTTTTGAAACGCGGATATCTTTTGGAGTATCATTCGGATTAGTTTCGGTCATTAATCAGCGCCTGCTTAGCACAATATGTGTCTGTTCATTTCGTTTACAGTTAGGAACAGAATTACATACTGTCTAGGGTCTAATAGCGATTAATTTCCATTTGGGTGATGTGTCGCACCACGAATGTGAAAATAATGCTTGAATGCTCAGAAAAATCCAGTGATGTTTGGGCTTTTAAGGGAAGTAATGAATATTCTTGGCGCAATCATTGCAGGTGGTCAATCTCGTCGTATGGCGGGCGCTAATAAACTGTTTCTTGAACTCAACGGAGAATATTTGGTTGCGCGCGCTGCGCGTAGGCTTAGCCAGCAGACGGATCAGGTGGTTATTAATCTTCAAAGCAATGAAAAAACCGTCGCATCTCTTGGTTATCCGATCGTATTGGATGATCAAAATGAACATTTAGGACCATTGGCTGGCATATCGTCAGTTCTTAAATGGGTCGCACGTTCTGGTATTGATATTGATTATGTCATGACAGTGCCTGCGGATGCGCCGTTCTTCCCGACCGATCTTGTGAACAAACTAAAAGATGCCATTGGTTCTAACGATATCGCAATCGCCCACTATGATGGGTATTCGCAACAGCTGTTCGGATTGTGGTCAGTTAAGTGCAGTGATGATTTATCGGACTATTTGGATAATCCTGATAATCGTAAGGTCATGACATTTATTCGATCCCAAAACTGGGTTCAAGTTGAAATAAAAAAGCAAGATGTCGACCCTTTCATGAATATAAACACGCAGGAAGGCTGGCAATTGGCTCAAAATATTGCTGAAAAAGATGGTGCTCTTTAATGAAGCAAAAAGTATTTGGCATATCTGGTTGGAAAAACTCAGGTAAAACAACGCTGACGTCAGCTTTAATTAGAGAATTAAGCGCGCGCGGCTATCGGGTCTCAAGCGTTAAGCACGCACACCACAATGTAGATGTGGATCAACAAGGAACAGATAGCTACAAACACCGCGTTGCGGGCGCAAGCGAGGTGATGTTAGCGTCATCAAAGCGATTTGCCCTCATGCATGAAATTGCGGAAGAAGATGGCGAGTTTGAACTCGGAGAATTGCTTGAAAAAATGTCAGAGGTCGATCTAATTCTCGTAGAAGGATTTAAATCATCTGAAATACCCAAGATACAAACCATTCGGCAAGTGAGTTTGGGTAATAGTGGTAAAGAACCAATCAATAATATTGTCGCTTATGCAACGGATATGCCCAAAGAAACTGAATTGCCGGTACTAGATGTCGATAATGTGTCGTTGATTGCGGATTTTATTATTGATTACATGGACTTATATGTAAGCTAATACTTACATATAGATTCTTTGGAAACGGTGCTGATATCGTTCAATCCCAATTGCGCGAGTGCAATACTAATATCTGACGCGACATTATCCGTATATTCTGTAAGTCCTAACTTACCATTTGCTGCTATCGCGTATGAGAACGGACGGCCAAGAAACGCGTAATCCGCGCCATATGCATAGGCTTTGAGAATATCTTCACCCGAGCGCAGCCCGCTGTCGAAGAATAATGGATAGTCATCTCCGACCATCTTACGGATCTCTCGCAATGCGTGGATAGGGGCAGGAGCGCTATCTAACTGTCGGCCACCATGGCTTGACACTTGGATTGCATCAACCCCAGCATCTTTGAGCTTAACAGCATCACGTGGATCTAAAACGCCTTTCACCACAAGATTTCCTTGCCATTTATTGCGAATATCTTGAAGTAATTCCCAGTCAGCACCAGCGCGGCTGCTCGTGCGATCAAATTCTCCAAATTTACCGCCGAAATTCGCCAATTCTGGCTTGCCATGAAACAGGGTAGAGAGCGACCATTGCGGGTGAAGTGCGAAGTCAATGAATTGAGGAATACCGATTTTAAATGGCATTTTAAACCCGCGGCGTAATTCGCGCGGTCGTCTACCCACTTCAGGTACGTCAACTGTTAGAATAAGTGTTTGATAATCAGCAGCTTTTGCGCGATCAATCAGTTTAAAGGAATCGTCCTTATTGCCACTGAAATATAACTGAAACCAAGCGTTGCCTTCAGACATTTCAGCCATATCTTCAAGCGAGGTTGAAGCAGCCGTTGAAACACCAACTGGTACCTGATGTTTTGCTGCAAACTGTGCCAGTAATTTGTCCGCATCATGGCGGGCAAGATTACACATCCCCATAGGGCTAATACCAAAGGGAAGTCCAACTTCTTTGCCAAATAGTTTCGGTTTTATGTTGCGCTCAACGACATTATTGAGAATTCGAGGCTGCAACCGGATTTTCTGGATTTCATCGCGGTTATACTGCTCACCAGTTTCGGTGCCTGCAGCACCATCGATGTAATCAAACACCATCCATGGGAGGCGCTTTTTAGCCAAGCGCCTCGCATCTTCGTATGAATGAATTCCACTGTTTTGAAACATTATTGCTTTCTCCTTAATGTAAGTAATCAATTACATAAGATGCGAATATGCCTCTAAAGTCGTGGATTAGGCGTTGCGTTCAGCAACAGTTTTCATAAAGCGATCACGAATAACGACAGGATCCATAGTAATAACTGGAACCTTGATATTGCCGGATTCGCATTTGCTGACGATGATTGTCATCTTGTCGCCATCCAACGCTTCTTGAACAACTTTTGCAGTCTCTTCTGCAGAACATTCAATCACGTTTTCGCAGCCACAAGCTTTTGCAACAGCTGTAAGAGATGTTTTCTTACCGGCATAAGTTGGCTGATCACCTGTTGATCCGTAACTACCGTTATCAATGATCAAAAGGATGAAGTTATCTGCAACATTGTTTGCAATCGTTGGCAAAGTACCAAAGTTTGTCAAAACGGAACCGTCACCATCAATTGAGATGACTTTTTCTTTTTGTGCAAGTGCCAAACCAAGACCGATGGATGATGATAGACCCATTGTGCCGAGCATATAGAAGTTGCTTGGCTGGTCGTCCATCAAATGCAATTCCTGGCTTGGAAGACCAATGTTACAAACAACAAGCTGGTCAGAAATGATTGGCATAAGTTCTTTTAATACGTCAGAGCGGATCATATTAGTATCCTTTCCAGAAAGAAGCATCGGTGAGAATGGCGACAGGTTTGTTGCACATAAATGTATATTTCAAAATCTTATCAAGCTCTTGAACATCATCTTCGTGATGGAAGTGGTAAGTTGGGATGTTCAACTGAGCAAGAAGCGCTTTTGTGTGAACAGCCATTTCAACCTGACAAGCGACCGGTTCGCCAAGTTCACCGCGATAGGAAATCAACATCGGCAATGGCATGCGATAATATTGGGTGAGCGTAACAAGCGTGTTAACAGTTACACCAATCGCTGTGTTTTGCATGATGATAGCCGGACGCTTGCCGCCCATATATGCACCAGCGCAAAGGCCCATGCCTTCATCTTCTTTATTGGCAGGAATGTGATAAATGTCATCACTTTCCTCGATTTTATCAATAACGCCAGCCAATTGCTTACATGGCACTGTCGTTACAAAATTGACATCGTTCGCAACGAGGTCTGCAACAATTTTATCATTTACTGACACGGGATTCAGCTCCTATTTGGTGAGATTGATGGTGTTATCATATAAATATAAATTTAATTCAACACAAAGATATTTGACGATATGTAAAAATTTATTTTACTTATCGGTCTGCTTTCTCTGCCAGCACAATATTCTCAATTGTTTCCAGCAATTTATCTATCAATGTTGATTTCGCGCTGTTTTTACGTGCCAATATTCCAAGAATACGCCCCGTGGCATGTTCATTTTTATCAATGTCCAACGGAATTTTGCGCAATGTTTTAAAAATTGGATCGGGCACACACACATTCGGCGAGATCGACACACCCAAATTATGCGAGATCATGCTGCTGAGCGTTTCCAGCGACTCCATCTCCATAGATGGACGGACGGAGATATTGTTCTTTAAAAGCCAGTTTTCAGCCAATTGACTGATCGATGCACGGCGGGTCTGGCTTATATAGGGCATGGTTTGCATGAGTTTCACCGGATCATTTTCAACCACTTCCGGTGCTGTGAGCAATACCAGCTCTTCCTCGACAAATGGTCGCCAATCCATATGCGCACCTACATGGGTGGGCATTGCAATCACTGCAGCATCAACGGCCCCGCGTTCAAGCTGCTCATGTAAATCTTCTGAAAGCCCAGGCACGACGCGTATATGCAGCTCCGGATATGTTTCAATAAGCTTTTTAATCGACCGCGGGATAAGTTCTCGGATAACCGATGGCACTGCGCCAATGATTAACTCACCATGCAGCTGCGCTGTGCCGACAATATCATCGAGCATTGTATCATAGGCATAAACCACCTCACGTGCTTTGGGGATAAAGGCTTTACCAAGTGCATTGAGCTGAGGTGATTTCTGCGATCGGTCAAATAGTTCCACTTGTAACTGATCTTCAAGGCGCTTCATTTGTTGGCCCACAGCTGCATGAGAAACATAAACTTTCTCCGCAGCAGCGCTAAAGCTGCCATGATCTGCAATAGCGATCAGAGTTTTTAAAAGCGAGATGGACAGATCAAGACCTCAATAATTGAGCGTGGAACTTATATATCCAGCTTAACTTGATCCGCCACTTCTTTCAAACGACTTTCTGTTTGATCCCCAATGACCAAATATTGGCCATTGCCTTTGGACCAGGACAAGATATCAAACCCATTGATCGTGCTGGATTTGGTTTCATTTGAACCCATCATCGATCCAGAGTTGCTTTGGAAGCAAATGGCGACAACAGAGCCTGTCTGATCTTTATACATCAATTGCGCAACTGGTTTGCCTTTAACAACTAACAACCGAGCACCTTGGAATTCAAATCCGGTACTTGTGATATCGGGGATTGAAAAAGGTAGTCCAGTGGTATTGCTCAACCAGCCAACAATGTGATCAGCTTCATCAGCACCAACTTCAACCAAATGACGTTTTTGTTGGGCATAAATGCCGTGATAGTCTGCAACATGATGCAGCCATCCAGTTGTTTGAGCCACGGTAATTTCAGGTTGATTGGCTTCGTTGAACACAAATCCACCGATACCACCTGCAATTAAGAGTGCAATACCAGCTGCCATTGAACGGAAGCTAAAGTTATTGTTCGCAGCTTGTGGCAACGGTTTTACACTTGTTTCCAGCTCCGCGTTTTCAATCATGCTGATAAGATCTTCCGAAGTATCGCTTTCAAGAAAATCATCAAACTCAGACAAAGCGTGGTCATTTGCAAATGCCAGTCTCTCAAACTCTTCAGACACCTTTGGATCGGTTTCAATGAGATGACGAATTTCTTCCAGCTGATCTTCAGGCAATTCCTGATCAAGATATGCGCTTAGTTTTAATGATAGATCACTCATATTATCTCTTCCCTCGGTGTAAGGGTTTCGCTGATTATTTTCCGCGCTCGGTGAATACGGCTCATCACGGTACCAACCGGTATATCCATAGCCTGGGCGGCCTCTTTATATGTGAAGCCTTCTTTCGCAACGAGCAGCAATGTTTGCGATAATTCACTTGGTAGCTTCATCACAAGGCTTCCAATCTGGTGTGCAAACAATGTCTCGTCTGCATCGCTATTATCACTAAGATCATGCGCATCCTCGATCTGCATCTGCCCAGCTCCTTGTCGTACCTTTCGTTTTCTCTGCTCACTAATCCAGGTGTTTCTCATAACCGTAAATGCCCAGCGATCCAGCGGTTGGCTGGAATCATATTTTTCCCATTTCGATAGAGCCTGCGTGCAGGTTTCCTGCAGCAGGTCATCGGCGTCCGAAGATGATCGTGTTAATGTCAAGGCATACCTTTTGAGCCTTGGCAAAAGCGCAATCATTCTGGTTTTAAATTCGTGTGGTGCTACCAAAATAAATCACTACCAGCTTTGTTTTTCCCTGCCTTATCTTGATCTGTTTTCAGCTTCAAAATTTGGCTTTCAAGTCTATTACGCATCAGCGTTGCGATATATTCACAAAAAGTTGAAAATAAAAAAATATTCTTTTCATGAATAAAATCCGAACCTAAGGCGTAATCATTTCGTACGACACATTAGAACACAAGAATTTTTACGACAAAACACCACAAAGGAACACATCATGATTAAAGCAATTACAATTGCACTTGCCCTTACAATTCCTGCAACATTTGCTCTTGCAGCAGGTTCAAGCAGTGACGAGCCGCCGAAAAAGACAAAAACATCAATGGAATGTAAAGACGGCCAGGTTTGGGATAAAAAAATGAAAAAATGCCTAGACGCTGAAAGTTCATTGTTAACTGACGATGCACGTTATGAAGCTGCGCGCGAATTGGCTTACGCTGGTCAATTTAAAAATGCACAAGTCGTTTTGGCGGCAATGTCTGACCAAGCAGATACACGCGTACTAACGTATTATGGTTTCACACACCGCAAAGCAGGCAATGTTGATCTTGGCATGGCTTATTACCAAAAAGCACTTGCTGCAGATCCAAACAATCTTCTAGCGCGCTCATATATGGGCCAAGGCTTGGTTGCTCAAGGTGATAAAGACGCAGCACGTTTGCAGCTTGTTGAGATCAACGCGCGCGGCGGCAAAGGCACATGGCCAGAAGTTGCACTGGCAAATGCGATTGAATCTGGCAAAGGCTATAGCTACTAAGCCATAATTATTTGATATTTTAAGGCGGTCCATAGGGGCCGCCTTTTTTATATGCGTGTGAAGATTTGCACTTTTTTATCAGCAATCATATCGCCAACTGCTGCATCAAATTCTTTAAAATGAGGTGCAGCGAGATGAACTTTAAACGCAGCTTCATCATCATATAGTTCATATAAAAAGATTACAGATTTATCACTTTCATCAACGCAGACATCAAACTGATGACATTGAGCTTCTTGCTCTAAGGATGCCTTCGCGTTTTCCATCATAAGCGGCATGAACTGATCAATGTTCTCATTTTTGATTTTAAAGGTGACACAAACCACATACATTTTATCTGTCTCTCAATTGCGTATTATAAATCAATTCTGCGGCCGGTTTCCGCAGATTGGTATGTCGCTTCGCTCGCTTTGATCACGGCAAGATAGTCTTGGGCTTCGTTTTCAAATTCACCCATGCCATTGGCTGCCAAAATGATGTGGCGACAAAGCGCTTTCACACAGCCCCCACCAAAAGCATTGATATCCACTTCAAGTTCAATCGGTATTTCTTGTGATGAAGACGAGCCAAAAGGCCTGAAAGTAACTTCTCCCATCCCATTGAGATCGATCGTGCCTTTCTCACCTTCAATTTGCATAACACCCATTGTGCGACGCAGATTATCTGTCGGGTGATCGGAAAGTCGATTACCATCGAGAACAGATTGGCTACCATTTTCATGATTTAAAATCACGATCCCACAATCTTCGCCAGCAATAACGGGATTTAGTTTGCGAATATCGGCATAGACATTCGCGATATTGCCCGATATCCAACGGAACAAATCGATAAAGTGTACCCCGGTTTCGTGGATCAACAATCTTGGCATTTTTTGAAATGCGGGTTGGCGGGAAAGATATGCATCAGGACCTCGACCATCCCCGGGACGTAAGTAGTATCTCGCCTGATAGATCTCACCTAATCCACCATCATCGAGAAAGCTTTTGATCGTGCGGTACCAAGGCTGGAAACGAAAGTTTTCATGAATGAATATTCTGCAGCCTCTTTCATTTGCAAACGCAATCGCTTCCTCAGCCTGTTCCACGCTTAAGCAGAAAGGTTTTTGGCAAATGATAATCTTATCCTTGGCAGCAAGCTTTTTAATAAGCTCAAAATGCGAAGGGGGAGGGGTAACGATATCAATAATATCTGGATCTGATGCGATTACATCAGAGATATCAATTGATGCATTTATTCCATATTTATCGCTCGCCCATGCACGTCGTTCATCGCTTAAGTCCGAAATAGCAACAAGGCGCGCACCTTCGAGCTCCGTCCAGGCATCTAAGTGAAATTCGGCAAAATACCCAAGACCAACAACAGCTACCTTTAATTCTTCACTCATCTGAGCGCACCAATTTGTGATATTACTTCTTCAGTCATTGCTTTGGTGCCCATGTCGCCGCCAAATTCAAACGGACGCAGCAAGTTCTCAGCAAACCCTTTATCAACGGCTTGATCGATCAGTTCGCCTGCCTTTGCAAAGGCCTCATTGCCAGATTTATCAGCCAAATAATCGAGCATTAATGCGCCACTTAATATTGCTGCTAATGGATTGGCTTTATCTTGCCCCATAATATCTGGAGCGCTTCCGTGAGCAGGCTGGAAGAGACCAATTTCGTCGCCAATTTCTGCACAAGATGCCATTCCCATGCCGCCCACAAGACCGCCGGCTAAATCTGATAGGATATCGCCAAAGATGTTTTCCATGACCATGACATCAAATTCCCACGGTTTGCGTACAAGATCCAAAGCTTGTGCATCAACATAGTTGTAGGAAGTTTCAACATCGGGATGCTTGGCCTTTATTTCATCAAAAATCTGACGGAAGAATGCCATTGATTTAAAAACATTGGCTTTATCCACGCAGGTTAATCGACCCAATTTGCCGCGAGATTTTCGACGTTTTGCCAGATTAAACGCAAACTCATGCAAGCG
>JAHDEP010000213.1 GCA_020628775.1 Rhizobiaceae bacterium
GGCTATGGCACTGAGATTACCGGTGATTTTGATGAGCGCACTGAACAAGATATTGTTGCATTCCAACGGCATTTTCGTCCTGAAAAGGTAGATGGCATTGCTGATATGTCGACGATTGAAACATTGCATCGGCTATTGTCAGCGCTTTCCTGATCGCGAATTGTTTGTTTTTCGAGTGTTTTGAAACACATGTTTACCGCCCGGCCACAATTTCGACTGAATTTCGCCGTTTAGAGACGCGATAAACATCAAGCGATGTGATCGCTGATTTACAAGACAATTTAAGGAATTTTTGATGAGAGTTTTGGTCACGGCCTGCCTTCTTGGCAGCGCGCTAATGCTATCTGCTTGCCAAACAACAAGCGACGACAAGGATGTTGATAAAACCACAAAAACATCGTCGGTTAAAAAGAGCACGAAAAAAACAACAACTTCAACAAGTTCAGCGTCGGGCTACACAGCTTCACCTTACGATAAACTCATTCAGAAACATGCGAAGAAAAACGGTGTGCCAGTATCTTTGGCGCACGCCGTTGTGCAGATTGAAAGCAATTACAACGCCAATGCGCGAGGGGCTGCGGGCGAGGTTGGTTTGATGCAAATTAAGCCAGCAACCGCCCGCGGTATGGGGTATTCAGGTTCGACAAAAAACCTTTATCACCCCGAAAATAATATCGCATTTGGCATGAAGTATTTAGGCGAAGCGTATCGCCGTGGTGGTGGCACCACTTGTGGTGCGATTTTAAAATACAATGCCGGCCATTATGCCAAACGAATGAACCCTGTGTCGGCAAAATATTGTCAGCGTGTTAAGGCTATTTTGAAGTAGGCATTGTATCAGCCAAATAGTTTGCTCAGCTTCTAGTATTTGGTTTGATTATGCTATAGTGAGCCTCGTGTCAGTTGGCCGGGCAACCGCTCTTTATTGTGTAATGCAGTTTAGGGAGGAAAGTCCGGGCTCCATGGAATAACGGTGCCGGATAACATCCGGCGGGGGCGACCCTAGGGAAAGTGCAGCAGAAAACAAACCGCCTTTGGATCATCTGGTCCATGGGTAAGGGTGAAAAGGTGGGGTAAGAGCCCACCGCGCGATCGGTAACGAGAGTGGCAGTGTAAACCCCACCGGGAGCAAAACCAAATAGGGATGGCGTGGTGCTTGCACCGGCAGTTTCCAGGCTAGTCATCCGGGTAGGTTGCTTGAGGCGATTTGACCGTGCAAACGGCGCCCCAGACGAATGGTTGCATGAATTTTGCCATTGGCAAAGTGATAACAGAACCCGGCTTATAGGCCAACTGACACATTTACCTTTTAAAGAAATCTTGATCTCAAAACATCAGCGTTTGGGCTGGATTTCCTATGTTTTGACGTAGCTTAAAGAGGAATCCTAACGCTTCGTTAATCTTAACGAGTTATGAATAATTAAAATGAAATGAAACGTTAATAATATGTAAAATCCCATTGACGCCCAATTTTGCCCATGTTATCCCAATATGTATCAAATGGTCAAAAATTGTGGCGCTGAAAAGAGGCCTTAGCGACGTGATTACCGATCATCGTGTCAGAACAACACAGACGTGTGTGCGATCTTTTGCTAGGGGGCAAAAGTTTCGGTTTGGCTCAAAAGGGATAGTAGTAAAGCGTAATGAACAGGTTCTTGTCGCAAGTGACAAAGAAGGTGGATGCGAAGGGGCGAGTATCGGTTCCGTCGGCGTTCAGGACTGTTCTCACTCGGTTAGATATTCGAGATCTGTATGTGTTCCAAGATTTTGTGTTTCCGGCGATTTCTATAGCTGGTCCCGAAGTTCTGGAGCGTTTCGAGCGACATATAGATCAGGGCGATCCGTTTTCAATGGAGGCCAACAAAATGTCACTGCTTATTCACGGCGGCGGCGTTTTCATGAAGCTCGATGGGGAAGGGCGGCTAGTGGTCTCGGATTTCATTCGCGATTTTGCCGGCATAACGGATCAAGTGACCTTTGTGGGTCGCGGGGATTATTTTCAGCTCTGGGAGCCGTCAGCATTAACGAGGATGCAAGACGAAACCCGGCGCGAACGAATGGAGCAATCGGTTCGTTCAACCTGAGGCGAGGGAACGGAATAGTGGCGGGTTTTGACGATGTGGCAACAGACGTCAGTGGCGGACCAGTTCGTCATGTTCCGGTTCTTCTCTCAGAGGTGCTTGAGGCACTCGACCCCAATGAAAATAAGCGGATTTTTGACGGCACCTTTGGTGCGGGCGGATATTCTCGTGCAATTATGCAAAAGGGTGCAAAGGTCGTTGCTACGGATCAAGATCCTGAAGTGATTTCCAATTCTGATGAGATTAAGGCTGAATTTGCAGATCAGCTTTCTCTGCATCATGCAAAGTTTTCACAGATTTTAGATATTGTTGAAGAAGGTTCGCTAGATGGCTTCGTGCTTGATATCGGCGTTTCTTCCATGCAGATCGATCAGGCTGAGCGCGGGTTTTCGTTTATGCAAGACGGACCGCTTGATATGCGCATGTCCCAAGATGGGGTGAGTGCAGCTGACGTTGTAAATACGCTCAAATCAAATGAGTTGGCGCGTATTTTTGGATTTTATGGCGAGGAAAAGAAAGCCGGGCGCATCGCTCGTGCGATTGAGCAGGCGCGCCTTGAAGAGCCGATTACGACGACAGGCCAATTGGCAAAGATCGTATCAAATGCAGCGCCACGTAAGATGACGGATCGAATTCATCCAGCAACGCGTGTGTTTCAAGCTTTGCGCATTTACATCAATGATGAATTGGGTCAGCTCGCCTTGGCATTGTTGGCTGCTGAAAAAGCGTTAAAACCTGGTGGCCGATTGGTTGTTGTGACGTTTCATTCGTTGGAAGACCGCATTGTGAAAAAGTTTTTCACCGATCGTTTTGGCAGAGTTTCTGGGTCCCGTCATATGCCGCAAATTGATGTGCCAGATGCAAGCTTTGAACAGCTGGGCAAAAAACCAATGATTGCTGCGAGCAAACATGAAGCTGAGATTAATCCAAGGGCTCGCTCTGCTAAGCTTCGCGCTGGCATTCGCACCGATGCGCCTTGCGGTTCATCAGATATGAAAGTCTTTGGCTTGCCAAATCTATATCCACTTAAAAAAGTTGCGGGGTTGGTTTAGATGTTTCGAGCATTTGAAGTGTTGTTGATCGTCGCGGTTCTCGCTGCCACCGCATACACGTTCTACATCAAGCATGAATCTGAAGAACGGTTGGCTGAAATCCGCAGGTTAGAGGCTGAGATTAAAACCCATAAAGATACAATCGATTTGCTTGAGGCTGACTGGAGTTTACTCAATCAGCCCGCACGCGTTCAAAAGCTTATTGAAGCGTTTCATGAACAATTGCAGCTCACCACAACCGAGGCTGAGCAGATCGTAAAACATGATGAATTGCCAAGAATTAAGCAAGAGCCAGAAGTTGAAACAGATGAAATTGCCGATCAAATCATGACAGGTGCGGTTGAGTGATGAAACAGGGATTAACAAAACTATTCTTTCGGAAAAAAGCCAGCGTTTCCTTAGACGGGCAACGCGAAGATATTGCTATTCCATCAAGTCGTGTTTCCGACGCCAATAGAACAGGTAATCGCATTGGCATTGCGATGATCGCCTTCACACTCATGTGCGTCGTGGTTGGTGGCAGATTAGTGCAATATGGCATGAAGTCTCCGGAGACGGTTTCATCTATCCTGCCAAGCAACACATTGCTTGCATCGCGCCCAGATTTGCAAGACCGCAATGGTGAAATCCTTGCGACAGATATTCGTACCGTTTCGCTCTATGCAGAGCCGCACAAAGTGGTTGATCCTGATGAAGTGGTTGAGCAATTGGCCATCGTTTTGCCGGATCTTGATATTAAGAAAACCTATAGCAAGCTGTCATCGAAGTCTCGTTTCCAATGGTTGCGCAGACAATTAACCCCAGGTCAGCAAAGTGAGATTTTATCTCGTGGTATACCTGGGATCGGCTTTAGACCTGAAAAACGTCGTTTTTATCCAGGTGGTCCGACAGCGTCTCATGTTGTTGGTCATGTGAATATCGATAATGTCGGTATTGCCGGAATGGAGAAATATGTTGACGGGCAGGGGCTTGGCGATCTTGCAAGCGTTGGATTAACCGTTGATGAGGCGTTAGAGCCAGTGAAGTTATCGCTTGATTTGCGTGTCCAGCATGTTTTGCGTGATGAGTTGTCCGCCGCAATGGACCGCTATCGCGCTATTGCAACAGCTGGCGTAGTGCTTGATATTCACACAGGTGAAGTGATCGCAATGTCATCGCTTCCTGATTACAACCCCAATAACCCAGTTGATGC
>JAHDEP010000214.1 GCA_020628775.1 Rhizobiaceae bacterium
AAGCGGAAGGGTTAAGCATTCCGTTTTATGTGTATCGCAAACGGCCGATCAACGAAGTCTTCCCTTGGGAGCACATTGATGTGGCGATCACAAAGAAATTCTTGACGGAAGATTATTTGATGAGCCAAACGCAAGAGACTCGGGTTGATTGCCGAGATAAATGTTTTGCCTGCGGGATTTTGCCCAAGCTAAAAGATATGCGGCGAGAAACGGCTGATGATGCGTGGCAGTGTCCTCCTGTCAAAAAGCGGGCGCATCACAAACCGCGCGAAGTGAAGATGCCTGATACGAGCATCCCACTCCCCATGGTTAACTAACGATTTAAATTCGCTAATTTATTGTTCGAATTGTCTGATTTGCTTTATGTTCGGGAGGCTTAGTCGCGAGAAATGAAATCATATAATCTCTATCAAGTTGACTCGTTTACAAAGCAGAAATTTTCAGGTAACCCGGCCGGGGTTGTAACTAATGCGGCCGGGTTAAATGAAGTTCAGATGCAAAAAATAGCTCGCGAACTTAACAATTCGGAGACAGCATTTATATTTCCGCCTGTCGATGCAGATCATGATCTGCACGTTCGTTTTTTCACACCAACAATGGAAGTTCCTATGTGTGGTCATGCTACTATTGCCGCACACTATGCCTACAGTGTTGAAAACAATTTGCCATCGATGCAGATTGTTCAAAAAGTAGGGGCAGGCAACTTGCCCGTCGATATTGTTAAAACGGGTCAAGATTATAAAATCATTATGACTCAGGGAGATATTAAATTTGAGAGCCCCTTTAATTTGGTCATTAAAAGTCGAATTTGTGATGCTCTTGGGATTGTAGACTCTGATCTAGAGCCTGAAGCCCCAATCCAAATCGTTTCGACTGGACACAGTAAAATCCTGGTCTGTCTAAAATCTTTTGAGCAACTTAGACTGTTGACGCCTACTTTTTCAGATCTTATAAAAATTAGCCATGAGGTAGGGTGCAACGGCTATTTGGTGTTTACAAAAGATTCTCCTGACCCAAACTGTTTTATTAATGCACGGATGTTTGGACCCGCATTGGGAATTAATGAAGATCCTGTTAATGGTAGTTCTGGTGGTGCTCTCGGAGCTTATTTGGTTAGGCATCAGTTGATTGAGCATTCTGGCCAGCATGAAGTTCGCTTTAAAGTGCGACAAGGGTTTTCTGTTGACCGGCCGGGGATTGTAGAAGTTGTGGTCGATATAGATGAGGCTGGAAACCCTACTTTAGGAAAAATAATTGGAGATGCTGTCATCGTGTACAAGGCAGAATTAGTGGTCTGATGTTTGTTTGCTTAAATGCATCCTGACCCAAGGGGGACTACTTAGCTCGTTGAATTTGAATCATTGAGTTGCACTGAAGGGGCATATTTTTTAGCTAAGGGAAACTAAATGAAGAAAAAAGCAATCGTGTATTTACACGGATTTGGCACATTGGGTGGGTTACAAAATCGGAAAGCAACATTTCTTGATGATAAGTTTGCTGAGATTGAGTCGGCCGATTTTTATGCGATTGATTTTAACCCGACCCCAAAAGACTTTGAACACCATACGATCACAGGCATGATCAATCGGTTGCGTCAGTTTGTATTGATGCACGAGTTAGAGACGGTAAGTTTGATAGGGATCTCACAAGGGGCTGATGTGGCGCTAAATTATGCGGCACGTTTTGGTGGGGTTGAAAAAATTTTGCTGCTGGCCCCAGAGCTGTTTTATGATAGCTACATCAGCGACGATGAATTGCAGGAGTGGGAGCAACTGGTGAACCCGCCGGTATTTCACTATGGCTTTCAAAAGGAATTACCCCTACATATCAACCATCATCGGGATGGGTTAAATTATGTTGCTCCACCAGAACCACCGTGTGAAATGATGTTGATTCATGGGGTTGCGGATGAGGCGGTATCGATTGAACGGAGTCGTGCTTACGCGACTCAATATGCTCATCAAGTTATTTTGCATGAGGTCGAGGATGGACATTCGCTTCGAGATAGCATGGCTTTTGTTTGGGAGCAGGTGCAACGTTGGGTTGTGTAAGTCGGCAATCAGAGCTGGTGTGGCTTGATCACCGGCCGCATCATAAACCACGCGAGATGATGCCAGATACGACTGTCGCTTTGGCGATGGTTAACTAAGAAACAAAAAAAAGAGCATGATCCAATTGGTCATGCTCTTTTGATTTGAGTGAATGGGACCCTACACTTAAATTTGTGCTTTTAACTTTTGCAAGCGCAATCCGAGCGGGATAAGGGGCAGGGCAAACAAAATAACTAAAGCAGCTACCGCTGTGATTGATATTGGGCTAGCAACTGTCGGATCGGGACTGAATGCTTGTGGCAAGGTCAAAACTGCAACCAGAGCCATTATGGCAAGCTGAAAGAAAATCTGCCGACGATATTTTGCCCGTTTTGATGCTTGATCTGTGTAAAGTTCTTGATTCTGACCTTTTCGTTCTGACTGACGAAAATATTGCCAACCTCTACCTTCTCCAACGTAATTCCAGCCAGCATCTTGGAATAGCTGAAAATATTCTTGCTCATCTGACTTTTGGGGAGCGCTTTTGTCAGCCAGTGCATACCACCCAACATGGGCAAACATAGCTGAATTGAGCCGATAGTCTAGTTTGTACACATAATTTTGAGGTTCACCTTTTTCAAAAATGTAAAAGCAAGGATTCTCGATTTCTTTGAGGTGTAATCCTTGAGCTGACATCTTTTGGAGCCATTTTTCTTCAGCAATATCATTCCAAGACCAAAACCAACGAAATTTTCTAACTGTGTTCATGATAATTTACTCCTTGTGGTGTAAGTTCCCTAACTGTTAAAAATGCCAAGTTCTTTGGCATTATTGACCAAAATCTCTGTAATACGGATATGTTCGGCGAGCACTGACCGGCCGAAATCTGTCAGTACATATAATTTGCGTCTTCCTTCCTGCCCCGCCTTTTCAATCAGTTTCTGTTTTTCAAGATTGGAAAAAGCGGTATACAGGGTGCCAGCTCCAATGCTGACAGTTTCTTTGCTGAGCGCAGCTACCCTTTGCATCACGCCATAGCCGTGAAGTGGCTTGTCTAAAGTGAGCAAAATATAAGCTGAGGATTCTGTTAGTGGCAGATATTTGTTAATTTGCTTTGTGGTCATAATTCACTTGTGTAGCTACTCGATATATCATCAGTCAATGTATCGACAGTCGATATATTAGCATGCGATATAGCGACTGTCAAGCTATGTTGATAAATTTGTGTCGCTACCAGAGAGCAAGTAGGGGAGATTTAACGTTAATTTAGGTTCGACTACCCGACGCTGATTGCCAATGACCTAAAGGCTGTGGCTAGATGTAGCGCTCTTTCAAGGTATGAGTTTGCTGGTGGTTGAGGCCAATCATTCACTCAATTGCCATCTGAATTTTGTGTGTGATAAAGTTGAGAATAATTCGTTATGAAACTCATCTCATCTGACTGATGGTCTCTTGTAGAGATGTTTGCGCTCCATTTCTAGAGGGTAAAATGCCGCCTAAAATTGAAAGCAAGATGACTCCCAGCGCACAGAGTAGACTGCCCAAAATTGAGAAACGGTAGTTGAGGGGAGTAGAAAGCAAAAGGATTCCGATTTGATTGCTGAGTAATCGGCCGGTGATAAAGCTGACTGGTAACGCCATGATCCATGCCAAAAGACCAAACCCGATCCCTTCAAAAAGAATAATTCTAAACAGATGGCGATTACTGGCTCCAACTGCTCGCATAAGCCCCAGCTCGTTTTTGTACTCTAGTGTGCTAAGTCGGATAAGCCCAAACAACCCCAAGCTGCCGGTTGTCAGCAGCGCGAAAATTGCGGCCGATAAGTAGGTGAGCATAATACTGAATGTTTGCCAGATTCCCGCCTTCCAATCAGCCTGAGTGCGGACATAGCTGATCGGGATGCCGGATCGCTTTAGCTCGATTTGAAGCAGTTGCGATAGGTCTTGATGATCGGCCGATTCAGGTGTAGATAGCCGGACTTCCGCCGTTTTGCCCAACTGTTTCAACTCTGCGCTGAGGGTTTCTTGCGGCATGTAAGCTATGCCAAACCCAAGGGGTGCATCAACAATGCCTGCAACGACCCATTGGGTTGGCTCTGCTTGTCCCAGTAGCTGAAGTTCAATGATGTTGCCAACTGAGGCGTTTGGCAGATGGGACGCTGCTTTTGAGTTCAAAACGATTTCCTGCTGATCGGCCGAAGTTAACCATTGACCCGATATTATTTCAGGTTTGACTAAATTTGAGTCTGCTTGATGC
>JAHDEP010000215.1 GCA_020628775.1 Rhizobiaceae bacterium
TGCTGTTTGATGATCTTGAGAAGAAAGAAAGCCTGATCGAGCTCATGAACTTAGCTGAAGAAGGTTCAGGCGTTCGGATTTTCATCGGATCTGAGAACAAACTATTCTCATTGTCGGGATCATCGCTGGTTTTTGCGCCATTGCATGATGAAGGTGAAAAAGTGGTCGGCGCGGTCGGTATTATCGGCCCAACACGGCTAAATTATTCGCGAGTAGTTCCAGTTGTGGATTATACAGCGCAACTTGTGTCTCGCCTGATGCAAAAAAGTTGAATGATGTTATTTGGTGGCTTAGGATGGCCTGATGGGATATCTCCATTGCGATTGATCTATAAAATGTTTTGCAATGTTCGGATCAATTCGCCTTTAGATTATAAAACACTAAAAGATTACAGGTAGCGCTCGTTGGAAGATAATCAGGAATACCGCGTTTTAGCCCGGAAATATCGACCAAGGGATTTCTCTGACCTGATTGGCCAGGAGCCTATGGTCCGAACGCTGACCAATGCGTTTTCAACCGGACGGATAGCCCAAGCCTGGATGCTAACCGGTGTTCGCGGTGTGGGTAAAACCACCACGGCTCGTATTTTAGCGCGCGCACTGAATTTTGAGCGTGATGGTATCGACCAGCCAACAATTGATATCACGGAATTAGGTGAACATTGTCAGGCGATCATGGATGGTCGCCATGTTGATGTGATTGAGATGGATGCGGCTTCTCATACCGGTATCGATGATATCCGTGAGATTATCGAACAAGTGCGCTACCGACCGGTGTCAGCGCGCTACAAAGTTTATATCATCGATGAGGTGCACATGCTTTCAACGCAGGCCTTTAATGGCTTGCTTAAGACGCTTGAAGAGCCGCCGGAGCATGTGAAATTTATTTTCGCGACAACAGAGATCCGCAAAGTTCCGATCACAGTGTTATCGCGTTGCCAACGCTTCGATTTAAGACGAATTGAAATTGGTGCATTGTCCTCTCACTTTAAAATGATTGCGGACAAAGAAGGCGTGACGATTGATGAAGAATCTTTATCAATGATCGCGCGCGCCGCAGAAGGTTCTGCGCGTGACGGGCTTTCTTTGTTAGATCAAGCGATTGCCCATGGTAGCGGGCATGTGGAGGCAGGCGCAGTTCGATCCATGCTTGGATTAGCGGATCGCACACGAATTGCCTCGCTTTTCGATCTGCTCATGAAGGGTGATGTTAGCGAAGCTTTAGACGAGTTTAAAAGCCAATATGATGCAGGTGCTGATCCGCGTGTTATTCTAACAGATCTGGCTGATTTCACACATTTGGTCACGCGGATGAAATATGTGCCTGATGCACGTGAGGATGCAAGTCTGAACGAGGTTGAACGCACCCGCGGGTCTGAATTTGCGCAAAAGCTTTCAACCCCGATCTTATCTCGTACCTGGCAAATGCTCCTCAAAGCAATCACCGAAGTGTCCGGTTCAAATAGACCTTTTGCGACGGCGGAAATGGCGCTTATCAGAATTGGACATTCAGCTCATTTGCCGACACCTGAAGATTTGGCAAAGATTGTTCAAAATCAAGATGCATCATCACAAGCTCCGATGAGCAATAATGGCACAGGCAATGGTTCTGGAAATGGATCTGTCTCGCCAAACGGTGGTGGAGATGGTTCATCGACCAGCGCAGTTGCAAGCCAATATGTGTCCGCGCAAGGAAATGGTGGTGGTGCGAGCGCGATGTTAGCAACCGGTGCTCCGGTCCAACAAAATAGACCCGTATTAGCGGTGGATAACACAGATCCTGCAACACAAAGCCAAGCTGAAAACATTCCGTCAAAACCTGCTGAATTGCCGCAAGTGCAGATCAATTCGCTCGATGACCTTGTCGCATTGGCTGATAAAAATCGTGATGTCGCGACCAAAATTCAAATCCGCAATCATGTTAGACTGGTCAAAGTTGAGCCGGGTCGTCTTGAGATCAATTTAACTGAAGAGGGCTCTCCGCAACTGCCTGGTGATCTGATCAACAAGTTGCAAAAGTGGACGGGTACTAAGTGGATTGTCGCGCTTAGCCGCGAAGAAGGTGGTGCCACGTTATCTGAGATCGCCAATGAACATCGCGAAGCGCTGGTCACTGACGCCAAGGACGACAAAGATGTCGCTGCTATATTGGCAAAGTTTCCCGGTGCAAAAGTGACGGATGTGCGAATTTCGGTCAAAGACGACAATGAATTTACGATTGTAGAAACAGATGATGGTGATATATCGCCAGAGATGATTGAGCTCGATGATGATAGCATCATTGAATAACTAAAAATGATAGGAGACGACCATGCGTGACCTTATGGGTATGATGGGCAAAGTCAAAGAAATGCAAGAAAAAATGAGTGACATGCAAGAAGAGATTGCTGCCACTGAAGTTGAAGGCACATCAGGCGGTGGCATGGTAACCGTTAAGATCAACGGTAAGGGCGTCATGCTCGGCCTTTCAATTGATCCTTCACTTTTTAAAGAAGATGAAGTTGAGATTTTGGAAGATCTGATTGTCGCAGCGTTTAACGATGCAAAAGGCAAGGCTGAGGCTGTTACAGCTGAAAAAACGGCTGAGCTCACAGCAGGCCTACCAATCCCTCCAGGCATGAAATTGCCATTTTAAGCAACAGATTTGCTATAAATTTGACGACTTAATGCGTCGAATCACCTAGAAACCTGTTATGGCTAAGCGCGTAACAGGTCCAGAAATTGAAAAACTCATTCAGCTTTTGGCACGGGTCCCTGGATTAGGGCCCCGTTCAGCACGCCGTGCTGCTTTACATATGATCAAAAAGAAAGATCAGTTGCTTGGTCCGCTTGCTGGCGCCATGAGCGAAGCGTTTGACAAAGTTTGCGAATGCCAAACTTGCGGCAATATCGATACATCCAGTCCATGCGCAATTTGTGTTGATCCACGACGTGATGCAGCAACTTTAATTGTTGTCGAAGATGTTGCAGATCTTTGGGCGCTTGAACGCGCCGAAGTGATGAATGTGCGCTATCATGTCTTGGGTGGAACGCTCTCACCACTTGATGGCATTGGACCTGATGATTTATCCATTGCAGCGCTTGTTGATCGTGTTGAAAATGAGAAGATCACTGAGTTGGTGATCGCAGTGAATGCGACCGTTGAAGGACAAACAACCGCGCATTATATCACCGATCAGCTTGCGGGTATGGATGTGAAAATCACTCGCTTAGCGCATGGCGTTCCTGTTGGCGGAGAGCTTGATTATCTCGATGAAGGCACGTTGACTGCCGCAATGAGGTCGCGAACATCACTATAATGTGGCAAATTCCAGGAGTGTAAATCTATGCAAAGATTAATCTTATTCGTCACCATCTTGTGTTTGTCTTCCTTGCCGCTCAGCGCCAATACCGCGCTTGATAAACAATTTGCTGCATGGGTAAAAAATGATTTCTGGCGTGAAGCAAAAGCGGCCGGGGTCTCGAGGCGCACCTATAATCGCGCCATGGCGAATGTCAGTTTAAACCTAAAATTGCCCGATCTAGTGCTGCCTGGCTCAAAGCCAAAAGTACAAAGGCAATCGCAAGCAGAGTTTCGTTCGCCGGCTAAATATTTCAGCCAAAAAAGATTGCGTGGGCTTGCAAGCATTGGCAATCAGCTTCTGATTAAAAATCAAAAACTCTTAGCGCGGATTGAGAAAAAATACGGTGTTCCTGCGGGCATCATCCTGGCGATTTGGGGGCGTGAATCCGGTTATGGACGGGCGTCCATCCCATATTCTGTCGTCGATGTCCTAGCGACAAAAGCTTATTTATCGACGCGCAAATCTTTCTTCCAGAAAGAGCTCATCGCGGCATTACAAATCATTCAATCCGGCGATGTGGCTTCATCAAAGATGAAAGGTTCATGGGCGGGCGCGATGGGGCAACCGCAATTTATGCCGTCGAGCTATTTAAGATTTGCAGTTGATTTCGATGGTGACGGCAAACGAGACATCTGGAATTCAACCGCGGATTCCCTCGCTTCGATCGCAAATTATTTGTTGCAAAGTGGTTGGCAAACAAATCGGGATTGGGGCTTTGAGGTGACTTTGCCAAACCGCGCCAATTGCGCGCGTGAAGGGCCAGATCGTGCCAAACCAATAGCGTCTTGGGTGCAAGAAGGGGTGAAACGTGTGAGTGGCCGACCATTCCCATCCATTGAGATGCCGCAAAGCGGCATGCTGATCTTGCCTGCCGGTGTGTCTGGACCAGAATTTATCGTCACGCCAAATTTTTATGTCATCAAAGAATACAATAATT
>JAHDEP010000216.1 GCA_020628775.1 Rhizobiaceae bacterium
ATCACTTTTAGTGATCCTGAATTTCATAAGCGCGAAATGCGTTTAATTGGTTCGAGAAACGCACTTGCGTCGGACTTTGATTGGGTTATGTCAGCTATTCGAGAAAAGCAGATAGATACGGATGCTTTGTGCTCGTTAGTTATCGGGCGTGAAGAATTAGAAGAACGGTTTGTCAAATTAGCATCGGATCGTGGAGATCTGATCAAGGTGATTGTCGAGCTCAAAAGCTAGCTGCGATGTGTCGTTTTACTTTGATGGGGCAGGGCCGGTAGACTGCCCAATTGTCAGCTCAACTTCGAGTAATTCATTTGGCGGTTCCATTAATGGATTAGCGATCATTTGTATGAGCATTTCAGCTAAATGTTGTCCGGCTTCCCGCACGGATGATTTTGTCGCGGTGAACATTGGCACATCGGCGTTGTTGTGAAAATAGGAAAGTCGGTCATCGTGGGTTACGATCGATATGTCTTGCCCAACGGTCAATCCTGCTTCTTGCACTGCGCGTCTTGCACCCAATGCCACGATGATAGATGCGGTTAAGATAGCTGTTGGTGGGTTGTCTATCTTTAACAGTTCTGCGGTGCGCTGATACCCGTAGCTCTCTGTCATGTCGGATGAAAAGACGATGCTTTGGTCGATTTTTATACCGTGTGATTGAAGCGAGCTTTCATAGCCTTGCCGACGTCGATGGGCAAAATCCATGTGCTCGCGTCCATTTAACAGTGCAATGCGCCGATGACCTAAATCGTGTAGGAAATCTGTGGCGCGCACAAATGCTGATCGGTTGTTCACATCGAGCCACGCATAGGGGACGGTGCATTCACTGGCTCTTCCGTGAACGATAAAAGGAATACCAAGCTCGTTTAGAAATTCAATTCTTCCATCGTTGACCGATGGGCTTTGTACGACAACTGCATCCACAGTGCTTTGGGCTTTAAACTCTCGATAAACCTGGTACTCATCTTCACCCGGGGGCACGATCGATAAGATCATTTTGTAGCCGTGCTTTGAGTAAACTTCTCCCACACCAGCTACAAAGTCACCAAAGACCGGGTTCACCATTTCATTTTGATTGGTTGTCGAAATAACATGACCAATGGTTAGCGCCTGACCTGTCGCTAAACCTCTGGCCGCTTTGTTTGGTGCATAATTATTTTGTTTTGCGGCTTTTTGAACACGTTCACGCGTGCGTTCGGAAACTTCAGGAAATCCGTTTAAGGCCCTGCTGACAGTTGTCTGACTTAGATTAAGTAGTTCTGAAAGTTCCTTTAAATTCATGAGGTGACTTTACTAAAAGCGCTATCAAAATCAATGAAATTATTGGTGATATGCACATTTAACTTTGAAACTAAGAATCAGTTCATTAAATCTGTGTCTTGTTATCCTATTGATATTAATAGATAAAATATCTTGCTTGACAAGCCTGTGATTAAAGTTGCTATAATGAATTTTCCAAAGCGCTTTGGAAATAATTTAAATATGCACCGTTTTAGGATTGGCGATGCATAAACCGGGAGAAGATCTTATGAAACAGATGATGAAACAATTTTTGTTAGCTGGCGCTGCCTCTATGGCTCTTGGCGCGACTGCTCAGGCTGAGCAGCTAACAGTGTTTGGTCCTTGGCTTGGGCCAGACCAAGAGAAAATTGAAAAAGTACTTGGCGATTTCGCTTCAAAATCAGGGCATGATGTTCGCTATGTTGGTTCTGATAGCTTTGAGCAACAAATCATGATTGATGCAGAAGCTGGTTCTGCACCAAATGTTGCGGTGTTCCCGCAGCCAGGACTTGCAGCTGATATGGCAAAGCGTGGTTTTTTAACACCACTTAAAGACGGCACAGCTGATTGGGTAAATACAAATTATGCAGCTGGATCTTCATGGGTTGATCTAGGCACATATGCAGATGAGAATGGCGCTGATAACCTTTATGGTTTCTTCTACAAAGTGGATGTGAAATCACTTGTTTGGTATAGCCCTGAAAACTTTGAAGATGCTGGCTATGAAATTCCAACAACAATGGAAGAGCTTAAAGCGCTAACAGATCAGATCGTTGCTGATGGCGGTACACCATGGTGTATTGGTCTGGGTTCCGGTGGTGCAACAGGTTGGCCTGCAACTGACTGGGTTGAAGACATGATGCTTCGCACACAGTCACCTGCAATGTACGACAAATGGGTATCTAACGAACTTAAATTTGATGATCCTGCTGTAATTGCTGCGATCAACGAATTTGGTGCGTTTGCGCTCAATGACAAATATGTTGTTGGTGGTTCAGGTGCAGTTGCTTCAACTGATTTCCGTGATAGCCCTAAAGGCATGTTCTCATCACCTCCACAATGCTACATGCACCGTCAAGCTTCGTTTATTCCAGCATTCTTCCCAGAAGGCACTGAAGTGGGAGAAGACGCTGACTTCTTCTACTTCCCTGCCTATGCTGGAAAAGATCTTGGCTCACCAGTACTTGGTGCTGGTACTTTGTGGGCGATCACAAATGAGAACCAAGCTGCGCATGATCTAATTGCGTATCTTCAAGACCCTGCAGCGCACGAAATTTATATGGAGTTGGGCGGTTTCCTAACACCACATAAAGGTGTTGATGTGTCTAAGTTCTCAGATAAATCAACTGCAAAAATGAACGAAATCCTTCTAGGTGCGACAACGTTCCGCTTTGATGGTTCTGACTTAATGCCAGGTGGTGTTGGTGCAGGTTCATTCTGGACTGGTATGGTTGACTATGTTGGCGGTAAAGACGCTGGTGAAGTTGCCTCTGGTATCCAAAAAAGCTGGGATGCTTTGAAGTAATCTCATAAGATATAAAACGAATAGTCCCAACCCGGTTGGGGCTATTTTATGACCTCGTTTTTTAGCGATGTATAAAACTTTAGACAGGGGATCGGGAGTGTCTGATGGAAGCTGCTTATAAAGGGTTACTCACAATATTCTTGGGCGTTGGCGGATGTCTTTTATATTTTTATCTGTCGAACCAAATTCTTGATAAAGTTTTATTTCCCGCAAAAGGTGCCATGGCCGGCCGCAATATTAATCGCGCCAATATGATTAGACCATGGTTGTTTGTTTTTCCTGCAATGGCAGCGCTTGGAATTTACCTTGCATATCCAGTTGTTGCTACTTTTTGGTATTCAGTCACGGACCGCAATCAGGGTGATGCATTTGTTGGTTTGGCGAACTATCAACAAATGATGGCTGAACCTAAATTTTGGGAAGCCATGCGAAATAACATGCTTTGGCTCATTATTGTGCCTGCAGCTTCAACCGCATTTGGTTTGCTCGCTGCACAGCTGACTGACCGCATTAAATGGGGATCGATTGCAAAATCTCTCATATTTATGCCGATGGCGATCTCATTTGTTGGCGCGGCGGTTATCTTTAAATTGATCTACGACACGCGTCCTGTTGATCAAGCTCAGATCGGTGTTTTAAATGCTGTTTGGTTGCAGTTTGATGGCGGTATTGGCTCGTGGCTGATCCTACGTTTAATCCCTGGGCTCTTGATGCTTTGCGCAGCAGCTGTTGCTGCCTATGTTGCCTACAACATGTTTCTTACTATTCGTGAAAAAGGTGGTGCTGTTCTGCGCGGTATAGCGATCGCCTTATTGGCCTATATCACCTATTCATTTTTATCATTGGCGTTCGGTGCATTTACCTCAGCGCATGCATATGGTGAACCGCAAACTTGGCTCACCATTCCCGGCTGGAATTCTTTCTTGCTCATGGTCGTTCTAATTTGGATTCAGACGGGATTTGCCATGGTGATTTTATCTGCGGCACTTCGGGGTATCCCTGAAGAAACAATTGAGGCTTCAATTGTTGATGGCGCTAATCCATTCCAAGTGTTCTTTAAGATCAAGATGCCGCAAATTTCAGGCACAATCGTTGTGGTTTGGACGACGATCACGCTGGTGGTGTTAAAGGTCTTTGATATCGTGTTTGCGATGACAAATGGTCAATGGGAAACACAGGTTTTGGCAAACTACATGTTTGATAAATTGTTCCGCGCCAATGACTGGGGTGTTGGGTCTGCATCTGCCATGATCATCATGTTGCTGGTCAGCCCGATCTTGGTTTGGAACGTTTATAACGCCCGTAAGGAGATGAAGTAATGGATAATATCGCCGGAAAAAAATCCAGCCT
>JAHDEP010000217.1:0-2813 GCA_020628775.1 Rhizobiaceae bacterium
GCGGCTATATTGGCTTGGAATTAGGAACCGCTTTTTCAAAGCTTGGTTCCAAAGTCACCATCATTGAAGCCACAGATTCAATTCTACCTATTTTTGATGATGCATTGAAAAAGCCTGTTGCAGATAGACTAAAGAACCTTGGGATCGAAATCAAAACCAACGCAATGGCACAAAGTTATTCAAACGGAATTTTGAAAACCAGCATCGGTGACATTCATGCAGAAAAAGTGCTGGTCACGGTTGGTCGTCGTCCGCGCACTGAAAAAATTCAAATCGATGAGCTGGCGCTAACCAAAAATGGACCGTTCATTGAAATCGATGATGTCTGCCAAACATCGATGCGCGGCGTATTTGCAATCGGTGATATCACCGGAGAACCGATGTTGGCCCACCGCGCCATGGCGCAGGGTGAATTGGTTGCAGAACATATCGCAGGGCATAAAGTTTCATGGGACAAAAGATCTATTCCAGCCGTTTGCTTTACCGATCCTGAAATAGTTTCCTGCGGTGAATTGCCGGGTGAAACTGAAGGTACTCAAGCAAGCGAATTCCCGTTCATGGCAAACGGCCGGGCAATGACCACCGAGGACGAAGCTGGCTTCATACGCGTTGTTTGGCGAAAATCTGATCATGTCATCGTCGGTATCCAAGCCGTCGGCGAAGGCGTCTCAGAACTCTCCGCAGCATTTTCATTGGCATTGGAAATGGGTGCCCGACTTGAAGATATCAGCGCAACGATCCATGCGCATCCAACCCGCTCAGAAAGCTTCCAAGAAGCATGTATGCGCGCGCTCGGACAAGCTCTTCACATCTAAGCGCAAAAGCCCTCTAGAGCCTACAAACATCAATGCATGATACGAATCATGTTATGGATTCTATCCAATGCATGAAAGATGATTGAAAACGTAGGCACTTAAGTGACAAAATTCTCGACAATATTTGGGATAGACCTTCGAACGCTTGCTCTCTTTCGGATATTTCTTGCAACAAGTATCATTTTCGATTTGATATCGCGCAGTCGAGATCTTGTGGCCCATTACACCGATTTTGGTGTTATGCCGCGCGCAGTATTGGTCGATTATCTATCTGACGCATCATTCAGTTTCCATATGATCAATGGCTCTGCGTCTTTTCAGGTGATGTTATTTGCCATCGCAGCACTTGCCGCATTTTTCCTATTACTCGGATGGAAAACAAAGACGATGACCATCATTTGTTGGTTGTTTCTTATCTCCATTCAGAACCGAAATGTGTTGATCTTATCAGGCGAAGATAACTTAATTTTGCTGCTGACCTTCTGGTCAATATTTTTGCCTTTGGGCGCGCGATATTCAATCGATGCAGCACTTGATCCTGATAATGATCAGAAGCCAAATGCCTTCTTTAGTGCGGCGACATTTGCAATCCTGATCCAAGGCATGTCGATGTATCTATTTAGCGCAATCTTAAAATCAGATGTGCGTTGGTTCCCTGATGGTACCGCGGTCTACTATGCTCTCAATTTAGATTACTTAGCCACACCATTTGCACTTTGGTTTCGACAATTCGAAACAATATTATCTGGGCTGACATATTACGTATTAGCGCTCGAATTCATCGGTCCTATATTAATTTTCTCGCCCATATTTCACAAGCAATTGCGACTTATATTTATGCTGGCATTTATCACCATGCATATCGGGTTTTATCTATGTTTAGAGATCGGGCTCTTCCCGCTAATTTCCATCACCATGAACCTGTTATTCATGCCCGGCTGGATGTGGGATAAACTATCATCGCGTTTAAAATCACCCTCTGAACCGATCATTATATGGTATGACGGCGCTTGCGATTTTTGCCTCAAGATATGCAGAATTCTGCGGATGTTCCTGATCCTACCCAATGCATCAATAAAGCCTGCGCAAGACAAAGCGGAAATCCATGCATTAATGCAAGCAGAAGATAGCTGGATAGTCGCACTTAAAGATGTAAATCATTTAAGGTGGTTGGCCCTCAGCCAGCTTGTGAAGCTCTCGCCAGTATTTCACCTATTTAGCAAAATTATGACTTTAAAACCTATCATAGTGATAGGTGATAATATCTATAATTTCGTTGCAAGAAATCGCAGGCATTTCAGCAAAATATCAGCTAAGTTTTTGCCGATAAAATCGCAAAGCATATCTGCAGGCAAAATCCAGAATATCATTGTTCTGATGTTTGCAGGATTTGTGTTTGTACAAAACGTGTCGACAATACCCGCAAGTGGTATTCAACTTCCATATGAATACAGAATGGTGCGACAGTTCTTGGGGCTTTATCAAAATTGGACAATGTTTGCCCCCTATCCTGAACTTGATAGCCCTTGGCCAATCATCCCAGGTGAGCTGAAAGATGGCACCGACGTCAATGTATATAATGGTAATATTGAACTGCCAGATTTCATTAAACCGGATATAGTTTCAGCGGTTTATACCAGCTCGCGCTGGCGAAAATATTTTGCCAATATGGAAGATGAAACCTACACAAATGGCCCATATTCAATGCTGCTAAATTATGGTCGCTACCAATGCCGGTTATGGAACCAGAGTACTGACACCACCAATCCGTTGATGACATTTAATATCTATTTCAATGTTGAAAAAACACAGCCGCCCGGCATTCCAAAAATATTGAACAAGCGGTCCGTTTGGACGCATCAATGTTTTAATTAAATCAGCGTTAAGCTCTGAGTTTAACTGGGTCGTGAGCAAGTTGCAGTATAGCTTGTAAAGTCAGAGGTTTTCCGAATAGATAACCTTGCCCTTCTTTTACACCCATCTCACTCAGTATTTGCC
>JAHDEP010000217.1:2913-4139 GCA_020628775.1 Rhizobiaceae bacterium
TCACAAATCATTTTCAACTGAAGACCATTCGCCAATTCTTTAACAGATTTAACGATGGCTTCGTTTTGCGATCCGCGCTCCAAAGTTCGAATGAACATTTGATCGACTTTAATCTTGTTGATTGGGAATTTGGCGAAATATCCCAGAGATGAAAAACCTGTGCCAAAATCATCAAGCGCCAGACAAATTCCCATGCTTCGCAATTCATTCAAGGTCGCAACAATATCGTCACTTGCTTCGAGGAAGCCTGCTTCAGTAATTTCAATATGTAATCGGTGAGCTGGCAAATCTGTCTGGGCAAGAGCATCCCTCACATCCTGAACGACATCTGTCCGTTTAAACTGAATAGGCGCAACATTAACCGCAACGGTAATATGATCGGGTAGCGATAGCGCATCCTCGCATGCTTTGTGTAATACCCAGCGTCCAAGCTGATCGATATATCCATTCGCCTCTGCGATTTCGACAAAATCAGCTGGTGAGATAAATCCAAGTGAAGGATGCTTCCAGCGCACTAATGCCTCGACACCAATCAGCGAGCCATCTTTCAAATTCACTTGCGGTTGATAAAAAAGCTTAATTTCATTTCTGTCCAACGATTTCCAGAGATCACTTTCAATCGTGCGCGCATAGTCTTGCACCGCGGTGAATACTTCCTCATACATGACAAAGCCATTGCCGCTAGTTTTGCAGGCTTCATCAAGTGCAATTTCAGCGTTTTCGATAAGTTGCGAAGCCAACAATGTCTGCAAATCTTGGCTGCATGCCGCGCCAACCCTGAGACCAACGGTCAATGTCGATTTGTCGATATGAAATGGTTCGTTGATAGTATTGATTAAATGATCTGCCAGAACTTTTATTTCTGCGTGAGACAAATCCCCAGACACTTCCAATAAAAATGTATCTCCACCAGTTCGTGCAATCTGGCATGAACCACTGAAGCTTTTCTCAACTCGTTTCTTAACGGCTTTAAGAACTTGATCGCCGATATCACGTCCCAAAGTCACGTTGATGGTTTTAAAACGATGCAGATTGATGGCAAATATTATGCACTTGTCATCAGAATCTAAGGTTTTAAGCCGATCGATCACAGATGCGTGGAATTCACTTCGTCGCAAAGCACCTGTTAATTCATCATATTTAGCATGATAGGCGATGCGTTTTTCCTGCTCTAGCTTGGTTGTAATATCCCAAGCCGTCACACAAGCAATATACTCTTCAACTTC
>JAHDEP010000218.1 GCA_020628775.1 Rhizobiaceae bacterium
AACGCGCCGAAGATGACGAATTGCATCTACAACGCGCCGAAGATGACGAATTGCACTTACAACGCGCTGAAGACGATGAACTGCATCTACAACGCGCCGAAGACGACGAGCTGCATCTGCAACGTGCGGAAGACGATGAACTGCATCTGCAACGCGCGGAAGACGACGAACTGCACCTGCAACGTGCCGAAGACGACGAGCTGCATCTGCAACGTGCGGAAGATGATGAATTGCATTTGCAACGTGCGGAAGATGATGAACTGCATCTGCAACGTGCCGAAGATGACGAATTGCACTTACAACGCGCGGAAGATGATGAACTGCATCTGCAACGTGCCGAAGATGATGAATTGCACCTACAACGTGCCGAAGATGATGAACTGCACTTGCAACGTGCGGAAGATGATGAACTGCATCTGCAACGTGCCGAAGATGATGAATTGCACTTACAACGCGCCGAAGACGATGAGCTGCACTTGCAACGTGCCGAAGATGATGAGCTGCACTTGCAACGTGCCGAAGATGATGAGCTGCACTTGCAACGTGCCGAAGATGATGAGTTGCACTTACAACGTGCGGCTCAAGTAGGTCAACCTGCTGGGGCTGGCGAAGCGGTTGCTGATCACCGTCAGGGTTTTGGGACTAGCGATGATTTTGATGCACGCTTTGAGTCATCGTTGAGTAATGGAAAACCACTTGACGAGGGCTATCGCCAAAACATGGAACATAAGTTTGGCGCCAGCTTTGAAAATGTGCGCATCCACTCTGGCGGGGAAGGGGCCCAACTTTCCCGAGATATTCAAGCGAGAGCATTTACGGCTGGTAGTGACATTTACTTTGACAGCGGGGAATATAAACCCGGCACTTCAGGCGGTGATGAGTTGCTAGCGCATGAACTGACTCATGTTGTACAGAATAATGGACAGCAGGTGAATTTACAGCGTCGGATCCGTAAGCATGATGTGAAGACCGACGCCCCAGGAAAATGGAAATTTCAAGCGACAACTGATGGTGGAAATAAAGTTTCTGCAACTAGTGTAACAGCGGTTGTGATGACAAACCGTGACCTGATCAAAGAAGCTCAAGCCAAGCTTGGCGGGATTGATGTCAATAAAGCCGAGATATCTGAATTAGATGCACGAATGACAAAGATGAAAGCAGAGAGCGACAAGACGATCAAAGACGTTCAAGATGCTCAATCTAGTCAAGGTAGCCAAATCTCCGCATTACAGGAGAAGAGCTTAGCCCAAGAAGGTGCGCTGAGTAATTTAAAGGATAGCGACACAGCGCAAGACCAGAGGCTGAGTGTTTTAGAAGAAAAAGATGCGGCGCAAGATCAGAGGCTGGCCGATGGCGAAGCAAAAGATGCAGCGCAAGATCAGAGGCTAGCCGATGGCGAAGCAAAAGATGCAGCGCAAGATCAGAGATTAGACGATGTCGAAGCAAAAGATGCGGCGCAAGATCAGAGATTAGACGATGTCGAAGCAAAGGATACAGCTCAAGATGTAGAGTTAGCTGCTCAGAAAAGCCAACTTGATGCGTTACAAGCGCAATTGACGAAACTTGAAGCAGATGAGTTCGAAATTGATGATGATAAGAAGCCAATAGCCAAAGCTATCTTAGAGGATGACAAAGGTTATTTGCGAGCAAATCAGAATCCCGCTGTTTTGTTCGCCCTTGGCGTTACCAGTGATGATGATTGCCCAGTGGCGTTACATAATGCCTCAAATGAGTACTTAATTGATGTGGGTGAGGATGCGTGGAAACTAGCGCAAGCTGGTGAAAGTGGAGACTTGGTTAATGATGCGACGGCCAGTGACTATCAGAGCGGTACATATCAAAAGATTGCTGCTAGTGGATTTTCGACGCTTGTAGACTTCTTCATGCCTCAAGGGGACTCTGTTGTTACAGTTCTCAATTCGTTAATTGCAGAACTTGAAAAAGACAAGAAATCTGAGCGAAACGCTATTAATGTTAATGGATTGCGTAAAGGTGTCGCATTAATGGTGGTGGCTGGTCAAGACTCATCAACAGATGCTCAAGCAGATAAAAATAATTTTATGGTCGGACATGTAGACCAGCTAAGTGCATTGACTGGATATATCTATTCAATTTTGGATGCCGTTGATGCATACAACAATTCAGCTGCGTCCAATGTGGGTGATCTTTCTAGTGCCTCTGTCGAATCAGTTTATGGCGCACTATTAGCGACGGCTGATAAGCTGGCAAGTACTAGCCACAAGACTGCAATACAGAATAGCACCTATTTAAAGTCCGTTGCAGAAGATTTGTCGAGCGCAGTGGGTAGTGGTGGTAACAATAAATTGAATGCTGGTGCGTATGGGAATGTAGGTCATGATCAGTGGAGCTTTGAAACATTGAGGACTTGGTGGAATCCAGATAGCGATGCTCTTCCAAAAAAATATATCGCTCAAGCTGACGAAGCAGTTAAGCAACAGAACCCCGTACCGCACTTAACTAAACTTTCTGCGACTTTAGAGTCAGAGAAAGTAAATTTAGAAAATCAGAAAAATACAGCTGTCGCAAAAGAAACGGCATTAACAGCACAAATTACGGCGGAGCAAGACCCACAGAAAAAGTCGGAGCTGACGACTGAGAAAGCAACAGTTACAGATAAGATTGCTCTCTTAACGCAGCAAATTCAGGAGCTGACCGAACAGATTCAGAAGCTTCAAAATATGGCCATCCCCACATCATCAGCTCCACCCTCATCGCCCCAAAATACGCCGTAGATTGAAGATTTATGTATGCTGTACCAACCTTATTCTTAGAAGGTAACGTTTTTGGACCTTCTACAGATTAATCACTATTTATCAGAGTTAGAGGGTAATCTACTTCGACTAGTAGAAAAGTCTGCTCAAAATGACAAAATAATTATCGATAAGTTGACATTCAAGCTTCATCGTGAGGCGGCTCTTCGCCTATGTAAGTTATATGATTTGTTTGGGTTTGCAACTTTAGAATTTGAAGTGTTGATTACGTTGCACTTAGCAGCTAATAATCAGCACTTCAAACGAATTGCTGCGTTAATACAAGATGATTTTGTACAGTCTTCAATTACTTTAGAATTTTTAGATAATTGCCTGAGATCTGATGCAAAGAATAGCAAGTCGGAAGTAATTGCACTTGCGAGTGCTGATCATAACTTGAGGAAGTCGGGGTTTATTTTCCATGTTCCTCGGAGTTTATTGTCACATAATATATGGCGTGATACTGTTCAGCTATCCCCCACAATACAGGCCTGGCTAGGCGGGCAATACTTAGTCGACTTTGAACTTTCCCCATTTTCGTATTTGCACTCTGGTAAAACTAGGCTTGACGATGGATATTTGCTGAATCCCAAAGATCGGCGTCTAGAGCAAGCATATGAAACTAATTGTTCTGTATTGTTTCTCTTTGGTTCAGATCAAGTGTGTGGGTTTGCGCTTGCGCAGAAATATGCAACGCTACATAAGCGTAAGTTATTAGTTGTCGATTTAGCGAAGGCAAATGTTGAAACTGAAGCCGAAATTGTAAATATAGTGACTCTTGCGCATCGTGATGCGGTTCTGTCCGATAGCGTATTGTTGATCACTGGTTTAGAACGAATAGTTGCTACTGAAACGATTGAGGTTTCGGTAAAGCTTGCCGAGGTGTTATTCAAATCTAAGCGTCCAATAGTTCTGCTTAGTAGGCGATATCTGCAATTTCATTCTGTAAATCGCCTTGGGCGTGTTGGGTACATTGAGATCCAAAGCCCAAATTTTGATGTACGTCAAAAGCTTTGGCGTTTAGGTATATCAAATCTTGACAATCAGTTAAATAATGAATTGAAAGAAGTTGCGCTCTATTTTCGTCTCAATAGTCGTCAAATTTCTGACGCAACACAATACGCACGTGACCTTGCAATTTTTAGTGATGAAGGTGTCACGCGCGATCACCTTTTCGAAGCCGCTCGTCGTTACTCCAACCCCAACCTAGAAAACCTCGCCACAAAAGTAAAACTCCGCCACACTTGGGACGACATCATCCTATTGCCCGAGCGCAAAGAAATGTTGCAAGAAATGGTCAACATGGTTAAATATCGGGTTGTTGTTCAGGAACAGTGGGGTGTTGGGGCCAAGCTCTCTGC
>JAHDEP010000020.1:0-3705 GCA_020628775.1 Rhizobiaceae bacterium
AACAGCGCGCCATACCAGAAGCGAACCAGATCAGACATAAATGCTTGCTCATAAGAGAAGATGAAGCGTGAGAACACAATTAGTAGTTCAGCCACAACAATCAGCAGAGCGAGCCAGTGAAACCCTAAAGTACGGGTAAACATTGCCAGCACGACACCAGCAACAACAAGTGGCATGTGTACATAAGGCCCGCGGAATTGCGCACGACCCAAATCTTTTGCGGTTTGTTCGCTGACAAAGAACTCTAACAGACCTTCGATACGCATAAAGGATATCGCCGCATCGACAAGACCAATGAGCAATACAGCCCAAAATGCTGCGCGGATGAAGAAGGTGTTCATCGACGATACTGTTTGGCTATCTTTTCGCAAACTCGTTTGCGAACAGGCCGCGACATATGCAATCGCAACACCGATTAGAAATGGATAAAGTAAAGATTGGAGAGCAGCAGCGCTAATCATCCCGTGATCGGCAGCGAAGTTTAAACTCGCGCCTGGCATGCCAATTCCATTTGATAAAAAGTTATTGATTAGAAATGCGCCCATAATGGCGAGCATTGACCAACCAAACATACGTACCAATGTCGAATTTCGCGTTGAGAGATCTTGGTTTGCAATTTCTGACATATCGTGTCCCTAGAGGCTTACTGTTAAGTACATCGCTCATAAAGTGAAGGGGCAAGAAATGCCCCTTCACGTGATTTAAAATTTAATCTGAAACCTATTGGTTTAGAACAGCGTTACGTTTTTGTACGTAAGCCATGTCAGACAATGATGTCCAAGCACCTAGCTCATCACGTTTTGCGATAAACTGGTCGTAGATTTTCGCTGAAAGCGGTGAGTGGTCACGAGCTTCTTCGATAACTTCAGCAGCGGCTTCACCGAATGCTTCGTATACATCGTCGTTAAACTCACGCAACTGAACGCCATGATCGTTGATCAAACGGTTTAGGTATTCACCGTTGTTTGCGTTTGTTTCAGCCATTGTGCGTGCATTTTCTTCGTTACATGCAGCCTGGATGATTGCCTGATCGTTTTTAGACAATGAGCTCCAGAATGATGCGTTCATGCCGAGTGCAAGCTGTGAACCTGGCTCGTGCATACCAGGCCAGTAGTAGTATTTAGCTGCTTCGTAGAACTTCATGAAGTAATCGTTGAATGGACCAACCCACTCAGTCGCGTCGATCGCACCTGAAACAAGGTTCTCATAGATCTGACCACCAGGAACAGAAACAGGAGAAGCACCTAGTTTTGACATCACGTCGCCACCAAGACCAGGAATACGCATTTTCAGACCTTTAAGGTCGTCAGCTGAATTGATTTCTTTGTTGAACCAACCGCCCATTTGAACGCCTGTGTTACCCATAGCAAAGTTTTTAAGACCAAACTCACCAGCAAGTTCGTCCCAAAGCTCTTGACCGCCACCGTATTTGATCCAAGCGTCCATTTCAGTGTAAGTCATACCAAATGGTACAGCTGTGAATGGTGCCCAACCTGGGTGCTTACCTTTCCAGTAGTAGTCAGCTGCGATGTAAGCTTGTGCGTTACCAGAAGCAACCTCATCGAAGGAGTCAAACGCACCAACGCGTTCGCCAGCCGCAAAATACTGCACATCAATACGGCCATCTGTTAGTTCACCAATACGCGCAGCTAGACGCTGAGCTGGCAATCCCAAACCTGGGAAATCGCGTGGCCAAGTGGAAACGATAACCATTTCCGTTTTGCCCTGTGCTACAGCAGGTGCTGCAAGAGTAGTAGCGGCGCCAGCGAGTGCTGCGCCCTTCAAAAATTTACGTCGTTCCATTAGGTCCTCCCAAGAACAAAAAAATCAGCACACTTTTTGTGTGCCTTAAACATCCCTTACCGAAGTAAGAAAACAACAACAACACGTGTTACTACCGTTTAACATCGGTAGTACTACTGATTTTTTGAAGTTTTGGTACGGATATGCAAGTGTGCCCGGTAAAAGTGACTAACGAATGATAAGAACATGAATTTCAAAACCAAGCTTCTGATAATCACGTTGCTGCCGACGATATTGATTGCCATCACGTCTACGATCATTATCGATCTTCAGGCCAAAAGGCTGATCGAATCACAGGCCAAAGCGATCGAAGACTTATATCTTGCGCAAAAAGAACGCGAATTACTCAATTATGTCGCCATTGCGCAAAATGCGTTGGAGCCTTCTTATAAATCCTATCTTAAAACCACACGCAAAGCACAAAGAGAAGCGCGCGAAATTGTTCGTAAAATGAGCTTTGGAGAGGATAACTACTTCTATATTTATGATGGTGCCGGGACGAATATTGTTAATCCACGCCACACCCATTTCATTGGCAGCAATTGGATTGGCATTCGCGATGAAAATGGTCGCACCGTGGTCAAGGATCTCATTGAACATGCAAAGATGGATGATGGGTTCTACTCATATAAATGGAAAAAACCATCAAGCGGCGCTTATGTCGATAAACTTGGTTATTCCGTTTATTTACCGAAATGGGACTGGGTGTTGGGCACCGGGATTTATCTTGATGATGTATCGGACCAAATTCAAAAAGTGCAAAGTCAAACTGAAATCCGAATTGGCGAAACACGACTTGTTATTCTCCTATTAGCGCTTGGATCACTTTTGCTCACTGCTGCGATTCTGACATTTGCCCGCATAAGCGAGCAAAGATTTGCCGATGAGAAACTTAAAAAGCTCACAGCGCGCATTGTTGATGTGCAAGAAGAAGAGCGCAAGCGCGTTGCCCATGAATTACACGATGGTATCAGCCAGTTGTTGGTATCTGCGCGGTATGGGTTGGAAGCTGCAATGTCCAAAGCAAAGGGCAAAGAAGTTCAGCAACCGATTGAAAAATCAATCGACACAATTGATAACACGATTAATGAAGTGCGCCGGATTTCAATGGCGTTACGACCTTCTGTGCTGGATGATATGGGTCTTGTTTCAGCGGTGAAAAGCTTGGGATCGGAGTTCTCATCACAAACGGGCATTGAAGTGATCGTTAATGCAAACCAACCCAAGAAACAAATTACCGATGAAGCGCGGATTGCCGCCTATCGCGTTATTCAGGAAGCGCTGACAAACATTGGGCGACATGCGGGCGCGGATAAAGTTATTATTTCGCTTAAACGCGAAAAATCACGTTTTGTTTTAAAGTTAGAAGACAATGGTGTTGGAATATTTAACCACTCTCAATGGCCACCCAAACATGCTGGCTTGGGCATTCGCAACATGCAGGAGCGAATTGACGCGATTGGCGGCACAATTAGGTTTGAAAACGCCCGCCCAACGGGTCTAATTATCAAGATCGGTATTCCAATTGACAGAAAATTGGCCAATATAGAAGAACAAGAATAAACATGCGCTTTTACAGCTTCCATGTGGCTGGCTTTGGAGGAGGCAAGCGATGCAGACTAATGTGATCCGAATGGTGATTGCAGATGACCATGATCTGGTGCGTGAGGGGATCCATGTCAGATTAGCAAGCGAATCCTATATCGACCTCGTCGGCGAAGCTAAAAACGGTCGCGAAGCTGTTGATCTTTGCCGCGCGCATAAACCTGATCTGGTGCTGTTGGATATTTCCATGCCAGAACTAAATGGTTTGGAAGCTGCGAGCATTATTAAAGATGAACTTCCCGATACCAAGATCTTATTTTTATCGGTTTATGATAATGATGAATATGTGCAGGAAGC
>JAHDEP010000020.1:3805-24809 GCA_020628775.1 Rhizobiaceae bacterium
ATACCAAGATCTTATTTTTATCGGTTTATGATAATGATGAATATGTGCAGGAAGCATTACGCATTGGGGCAAATGGGTTTGTTCTCAAAGATGTATCCAAACCTGAGATGTTGAACGCCATTCGCTTAGCATCATCAGGCGCAACTTATATTGGCCCAAGACTGAGCAAATCGCTTGCTGCCACGGTGCCATCGCGCCCTCATTCGGCACAGGATTACGGACTTACCAATCGCGAGAAACAAGTTCTTGCTGCCATATCGAGCGGCATGCCAAATAAAGAGATTGCGGAGACAATGAACATCTCAGTGCGGACGGTAGAAAGCCACCGTATGTCAATTCGGGAAAAAACCGGTGGCGGCAATGCTGTGATGCTCACTAAAATCGCCAATGAACTTGGTTTGACTTAAATATAAACGTTCAAACTAGAACTTAAATTTAACGCCCCAATTGCTTGAGACACCCAATTGGCCAGCACTGTCATATTTTGCTTCCAGTGCGCTTTCAAAGCGTGCGGCTTCAGAAATTTTTGCATTGATGTTTACACCAACAAAGGCCGCTCCAACGCTTTTATCTCCACCTGGGTTAAACGTTGTTGTCGTGCCCGACAGCGTTCCGGTAACTTGATCTATATCCCCTGATGCAACGCGACCTTCAAGCCCAGCATATGGCAGGAATACATATTCAATATCATTATCAGACATCCAATCATATCTTACACCGAGCTTTGCTTTTCCTTGCAGCTGATGAATAGTGCGAGATGCAATTGTTGCGTTCGCCGATGAACCTGTTTCTGAATATCCATCCACATATATGCCGGTATATCCAAGCGCTAAAGATGGGATAATGGTAAAACCATCTTCGCGAATGATTTCTTTGGAGAGATTGATATTTGGCGCAAAATATACACTGTTAAAGCTGGCACTTGCTGTTTCAGTGCCGCTGGTCACGTTGTTATTGGCAACCGTGCGGGCGCTATCAAATTGAATGTGACCTGCCTGCAAATTCACGCTGATATTAAAATCATGCATTTCAAATTGTGAGTAAGCGCCAGCGACAAAACTATCCGCATCAATTTCATGTGGCAGTGAAGCACCGATTTTTGTGTGGCTTAAACCAAGACCTGCATATGCACCATATTTAGTCCCGGACTGGTTTGTCTTATCAATGCCGAACAAACTCCCCATGGACCAAGTATAATCATCGGTAAGCGTGTTTGTGGTATCCAATTGGTTATAGCTAAACCAATTGCTGTTCCAAACACTTCGAACCCCATCCCCATCAATGCTGTTATATGCCTGTCCTTGAGACGAAGAATTGCCAAATACAGCATCGCTTAGCTGGTTAGACACTGCATTGCTGACGCTATTTGATGTGCCGCCGACGATATCATCAACGGAAGCAAGGAAGCTTGTATCCACCTGAATGACTGTGTTGCCATCGATTTTCACAAAACTTGAACTCGTATTAACCGTTGCGGGCAAAGTAGAAAACGTTGTGAATGTATTGACGTTTGATTCAAGGTTGAGCGTGTCGTCAATCCCATCCCAATTTACGCTTCCGATAAGAATTGAACCTGAACCAAGCGTAAGTGTATCTGCACCAGTGCCCTGAAAATCGATCGCGACCCCTGATGTGCCCGAAAATGACTTAATCGTTCCGTTATTGGTGACTTTTGCATTTCCAGGATTGGTGCCGATAGAATTATTGCGATCAAATTCGATGCCAATACCACCTTGGATCAATCCATTATTCACAATCGTTCCAAAATCCGCATCGATACCGGATTCATCTGAGGCACCGCCGCCTGTGATCGTGCCGTTATTGGTTAGAAGTGTAATCTCGCGAGATTTTACGCCTTCATCCTGACCGGTGATTGATCCATTATTGGTAAGATCGGTGATATATTGCACATCAATACCATCATCACCGCCGGCAATTGTGCCGTCATTGATGAGCGTACCCAAACTCTCGGCCAATATCCCATCATAACTCGTACCTGTGATTGATCCGGTATTTGTAAGCGTGGTAATGGTCTGCGCAAGGATACCGTCATCACCACCAGTTAGTGAACCCGTGTTAGTCAGCATCGTGATATATCGTGCATCTACAGCGTGGATAGCGCCAGTAATAGAACCTGAATTGAACAGGTTGCCAATTGTGCCACCATCTACATAGACACCATCGGTGTTTTCGCCAGTGATCGTGCCTGTATTGATCAAATTATTTAAATCAAGAACATCAATACCGCTGTCTGTACCAGTGATGGAGCCTGAATTCATTATGTATTGCGCGGTATTTGCGACGTAAACACCAGCCCCTGATGTACAAAAACAAGTTGTTGCATTGCCTGTAATTGTCCCAGTATTTGTCAGGCTAACCAGATTGTCATTTGAATATAACCCATCACCACCTGTAATCAGCCCCGAATTGACAACGGTGCCTAAGTCCTCTGCATCTACGCCAGCGACCAGACCAGAAATAGTTCCCAAGTTATTGAGATAACCAAATAACCCGCCAGTATCGATCCCTGAAGCAGCGGTACCGGTGATTAAGCCAGTATTGGTGAGCATGTCGAGTTTGCCGCCGGTTAAAATACCATCAATCCCACCCGAGATCGTGCCCGTATTATTAACCGAGCCAAGGTCATTAATGACATAAAGACCTGAAGCATTTGAGCCGGTGATCAACCCCGTATTTGAAAGGGATGTAAAGCTACTCGCGACGAGCCCTTCTAGCGTACCTGAAATTGTGCCCGTATTGGTCGCTGTACCGATAGCGAAATACCCTACCCCAGCCTGAGCACCTGTGATCAACCCCGTATTGGTCAGTGTACCTAAAAAACCATCACCTGATAGGCCAACAAAATTTACACCTGTAACGGAACCACTATTTGTAAACTGCGTTGTGTCGCTGACAATATACACACCGCGGTTACTACCAACGATATCAGCCGTGTTTGAAATTGTCCCAGCGCTTTGAGAATTGACGCCATTAACGGCACCCGAAATAGAACCATTATTTGTAAGATTAAGCGTCGAACCCGAATTATCAATTGCACTATCTGCAGTGGATGTAATTGTTCCATCGTTTTGAACGGTAATCGTTGTACCATCTACAGCATCAACAACACCCGGCGTTGCACTATTCACTGTCGCGCCATTTTCAATTATAAGCGTATCGCCGTCATTGACCAATTGCTGACCAACCGTTGAACCGGATGCAATGGTAACATCTGCTGAATATGCTGCTGAGCCGGCAATTAATGACGCTATTGCCGTAGCCGTCATCAAAAAAGCTTTACGCGTGCCAAAAGCACTAGACTTACTACGATATACAAACATTAATTCGCTCAACCCAATCACTGAATGACTTCATACTTCATGTATGCGTACATTTCTTTCTAATTTTGCGTTCTTAGTTAACACCTTGGTAGCCATATGCAATGGCGATTGCTATTGCCCAAAAGTATTATCGAGGCGAATAAACGAAAGTTTACGGCAAATAAGCCATTATATCTTTGCTAGTTTTTTGGTTCGGCAAGCGAATAACGTTCAACGATGTTGGTTTTAAGCTCCATATCATCAGCGATGCGCGCGTCATTGATATTTGCCAATAGGGTATTGGCGGAATGAAGGCCGAGCATTTTGTGTGGAACATGCACTGTCGTTAACGCCGGAGATATAATTGAAGCAATCTCAATATCATCAAAACCAGTTATGGAAATATCGTCTGGAACATTTAAACCCTGAGATTGAGCCTCTAGCACCGCACCAACTGCCAGCACATCATTGGCACAAATTAAAGCTGTTGGCGTGCCAAATGTTTGGCGCATACCGGCAAAAGCTTTGCGTGCTTTATCGATGTCATACTCACACTCGATCACGCAAGGGTCCATCAGCCCATGTTCCGCCATTTTGGCTTTAAATCCCTCAATACGAGATGAAGCTCTATCATTGTTATCTTTAATACCCGCAAGCATTGCTATCTTGCGATGTCCTTTTTCAATGACAAGCTGAACAATTGACGCCATGGCCTTTTGGTTATTAAACCCGACCAATTGCCCTGAAGTTGCCTCATCGCGTTTGTCGTAAAAACTCCAGGCAATCACAAAGGGGATTTCGCGCTCCTGCAAAAACTCATATATCTTCCGATCACGCTGCGTACCAATCAGCAACAAACCGTCCACGCCACGCGAAACCAGTGAGCGGATCTGCTTTTCTTCAACATCCTTTTTATAGGATGAGGAAGCGACTAAGAGATCAAAGTCCTCTTCACTTAGTCTTTCTTGAAAAACTTGAATCGCCCGCGCAAAAATTGCGTTTTCCATGGTGGGAATCACAGCGCCAATGATTTTTGAACGTTTCGCAGCAAGCGATCTAGCGTTGAAATTTGGCATATAACCCAATTCGTCAACGGCCTTTTGTACTCGCTTACGTGTTGCCTCAACCACTTGATTTGGTTGATTTAAACAACGAGAAACGGTCGCAGTGGATACGCCGGCAAGTCGCGCTACATCTTCCAATTTTGGCAGTGGCTGTTTACTCATTCTGTGATTCCTTACACAAATTCACCCGCTTACAAGCAAATAACTATTGCAAATGCAAATGTAAGCGCTTACATTGGCGCGTAACATTTCTTTCAATTCATTTAGTATAACGAGACTGACATGGCACGCAACTACCTTAAAAAAGCAGACTTAACCTCATCATCAGATGTTTCAGACGTTAGAGCAACCGTTCAGCAAGTTCTTGATGATATCGAAGCTGGTGGCGATAAAGTTGCGCTCGAATATGCTGCTAAGTTTGATAAATATGAAGGCACACTTGTTCTCACAGAAGAAGATATTGAAGCTGCGAGTGCCCTTGTTCCAGAAAAACTAAAGCGCGACATTCAGTTTGCCCATGCCAATGTGAAAAAGTTTGCTGAAGCTCAGAAAGAGACACTTAAAGACATCGAAGTAGAAGTGATCCCTGGTTTAATCGCGGGTCAGAAGAGCATCCCTGTGCAGGCCGCTGGTTGTTATATCCCAGGCGGCCGCTACAGCCATATCGCGTCTGCGATTATGACTGTGACGACTGCAAAAGTTGCTGGTGTAGATCACATCGTTGCATGTTCACCTCCACGCCCTGGTGTTGGTGTTGCACCTGCAATTATTTATGCAGCGAAACTTTGCGGTGCAGATACAATATTAGCAATGGGTGGCATTCAAGCCATCGCGTCGATGACATTTGGTCTATTCGGACTGCCAAAAGCCGATATCCTTGTCGGACCAGGTAACCAGTTTGTTGCGGAAGCAAAACGCATTTTGTTTGGTCGTGTTGGCATTGATATGTTTGCTGGGCCAACTGACAGCTTGATCCTAGCTGATAAAACGGCTGACCCTGCAATCGTTGCAAGCGATCTCGTTGGCCAAGCAGAACACGGGTATAACTCACCTGTATGGTTGGTAACTGATGATCAAGCCTTGGCTGAAAAAGTCATGGAACTTGTGCCACCACTGATCGCCGATCTACCTGAACTTAATTCAAAGAACGCTGAAGCTGCATGGCGCGATTATGCCGAAGTGATTGTCTGCGATGACCGCGAAGAAATGGCCGCGACCAGTGATGATTACGCACCAGAGCACTTAACGGTACAAGCGCAGGATCTACCTTGGTGGCTGGATCGTTTGAAATGTTACGGCTCATTGTTCTTGGGTGAAGAGACAACGGTTGCGTTCGGTGATAAAGCATCGGGGACAAACCACGTTCTTCCAACATCAGGTGCTGCAAGCTACACTGGTGGTTTGTCCGTACACAAATACATGAAAATTGTGACATGGCAGCAAGCAACGCGTGAGGGTGCCAAACCAGTTGCAGAAGCAACGGCTCGTATCTCTCGTCTTGAAGGCATGGAAGGTCATGCACGCACAGCGGATATTCGCCTTGCGAAATACTTCCCTGATGAAACATTTGACCTAACCGCTGAAGAATAGTTCATGTCGTCTTCAGATCTATTTAGTCTTAATGGAAAAGTTGCTTGCGTCACTGGCGCAAGCTCTGGTTTGGGGCGCTATGCTGCTAAATTTTTAGCCGAACAAGGCGCGCAGGTCATTGGCGTTGCAAGACGCGAAGAGCACTTGAATGATTGGCGCCGCGAAACGTCGGGGCAGACGTCTGCGGTTGCTTGGGATATTTCAGATCGCTCGCGTATTTCTGGGCTTGCTGATGCGATTTCAAAACCTTTTGGTGCGCCTGATATTCTGGTTCATGCTGCAGGGATCAACACGCGCGAGACCGCAGATGATGTGACACCTGAAGGCTGGGACATTACAATGTCGATCAACCTTTCAGCGCCGTTCTTTTTAAGTCAGCAATTTGTACCATCAATGAAAGAGAAGAACTGGGGCCGGATCGTAAATTTCGCCAGCTTACAAACCTTCAGAGCTTTTCCGGGCGGCATTGCATATGGCGCTGCGAAAGCTGGGGTTGGCCAAATGACACGGGCAATGGCTGAGTGTTGGTCAAAACACGGCATTAATGCCAATGCAATTGGGCCAGGCTTTTTCAAAACGGAGCTGACTGCCGCTGTTTTTGATGATCCAGATAGGGCGCAACGTAATGCTGCGCAAACTTGTGTTGGCCGCAACGGCGAGATGGCCGATATGGATGGGCCATTATTGTTTTTATGTTCGGATGCGTCAGCTTATGTCACCGGACAGGTTTTGATGGTTGATGGAGGATTTACCGCAAAATGAAGGCTTTGGTTTACACAGCAGAAAAGACGCTTGAATATTTGGATTTTGCCGACCCCACACCAAAGGACGATGAAGTCTTGGTCAAAATCGAAAGCGTTGGGATTTGCGGTTCAGACATGCATGCCTTTCTAGGCCATGATGAGCGTCGCCCCGCCCCGCTTATTTTGGGTCATGAAGCCGCTGGCACCATTATGTCCGGCGCTCAAAAAGGTCAGCGGGTTACGATCAACCCACTTGTGAGTTGCGGCAAATGTGAATTTTGTCTGCAAGGTAGAAACAATATCTGCGAAAATCGTCAGATCATTTCAATGCCACCGCGCGAAGGTGGTTTTGCACAGATGATCGCAATGCCAGTAAGCAATCTTGTTCCTGTACCGGATCATGTTGCGCTTGATCACGCTGCACTTGCTGAACCATTGGGTTGCGGGTGGCATGCGGTTCAACTTGCGAAGAAATTTTCGCATAAGCCTATCGAAGAATGCAAAGCACTTTCGATTGGTGGCGGTGCCATTGGGCTGGGCGCAGCGCTGTGCCTTAAAGCAGTTGGCTGCAAAGACATTACAATTGTTGAACCCAATGAGGTGCGCCGAAATTTCGTCATCGACAAAACAGGCTTAAACGCCGTTGCGCCTGATGCACTTGGAGGTGTTTCAAATTACGATGTCATTATCGATGGTGTGGGGATTAATGCAACGCGCAGATCATCGTCTGAGCAAATTAAACCCGGCGGCACAATCGTGCATATTGGATTGGGTGATGCAAAAGATGGGCTTGATATTCGCCGCATGACACTGCAGGAAATCACATTCATTGGTTCCTACACTTACACACACCAAGATTTTATCGATACCGCGCATGCGATATTTGATGGTCGCTTGGGAGATCTTTCTTGGATTGAACAACGCCCACTATCAGAAGGCCAAAAAGCCTTTGAAGATATTCTCGCTGGGCAAGTTGCTGCACCGAAGATTGTGTTAAAGCCTTAAGCTTATCAACCTAACCATCAAAGAGGGCGTTCTTTAAAGCTTCAGCGCCCTCTAACAGATGTTGCTTACGTCCCTCTAGATCTTCAAGTGACAATCGCTGGATTGGTCCGTGAAACGCTAGTGCTGCAACAAAGCGACCGTGGGAATCTGTTACAGGAACAGATATTGCCACCATGTCTTTCATGAACTCTTCTGAATCGATCGCGTAACCGCGCTTACGGCATAATTTGAGATCTTCCAAAAGGCTCTCTGCTGTTACGTGCGTTTTATCGGTCAATTTCTCTAGCTTTAAACCGGCGACAAATTGCTCGCGCTTTCCCTTTGGCATGCTGGCCATAAATGTCTTGCCACTGGCTGTACAATGAAAAGGAACGTTTGAACCAATCGGCAACTGAATTCGAAACGGCCAATCGGCCTCAACACGATCGATATAGTTCATGCCAGTCTCCTCTGGCACAACCATATTTACGGTTTCATTTACCTCACGCGCGATATCGAGCAAAATCTGATGTCGGGTAATGTGAAAACGAGATGCATGCAAAAGCCCATTTGCAATCAGACGCAATCTGCGACTTGGGCGAAGGCGCTTGCCATCTGTTTCGCGAATCAAAAAGCCCTCGGCTTCTAATGTTGTACACAGGCGATGAACGGTTTGTTTTGGCAAACCTAATTCCGCATTTATTTGTGTTGGTGTCATCGCGCTATCACTACGTCCCAATATCTCCAGAATAAGAAGTGTTCTTAAATTCGTCGGAATCCGGCTTTCCTCGCTCACTTTTAAATCTCCCTCTTTACATCCACCTAAAAATAGATATAAGGTGAAAATGAGGAAAAAACAAGACAAAAAGTCTCATTTTTTGTATTGGGAGCGTTTTTTTTGGAATTTGATTATGTTGTTGTGGGTGCAGGCTCTGCGGGTTGTGCTGTTGCGAACCGACTTTCTGAAAATGGGAAGTATCAGGTCGCGGTGATTGAAGCAGGAGGCAAGGATAACAATCCTTGGATCCATATCCCTGTGGGATATTTCAAAACGATGGACAACCCGAACACAGACTGGCGCTACAAAACCGAGAATGACCCTGGCATTAACGGGCGGTCTATCCCGTGGCCACGTGGTAAGGTTCTTGGTGGTTCAAGCTCGATTAACGGGCTTTTATATGTCCGCGGACAGGCGGAAGACTACGAGCATTGGCGTCAGCTTGGTAACGAAGGCTGGGCGTGGAAAGATGTGTTGCCTTATTTTAAGCGCGCTGAAACATGGGGCGGCGATGAAAAGAGCGAAGATCGCGGCGATAGCGGCCCGCTTTCAGTGTCCCCTACCCGTTTAAAACGCGATGTTGTGGAAAAATGGATCGATGCTGCGGTTGCAGCTGGGTACAAAAAGAACCCAGATTATAATAGTGGCGATCAAGAAGGCGTTGGATATTTCCAACTCACAATGATTGATGGCAAACGATGTTCGTCTGCGGTGGCATATCTAAAGCCTGCGCGAAACAGATCTAATCTAGAAATTATAACCAAGCACCAAGTTGAAAAAGTCATTATCGAAAATGGCAAAGCAACGGGTGTTAGCACGTATCTTGGCAACAAGAATGTTATTATCAAGGCCCGCAAGGAAGTTGTTTTATCAGCGGGTGCAATTGGTTCACCACAGATCTTGATGCTGTCAGGCATCGGCGCTGGTGATGAGCTTTCAAAGGTTGGCATTGAAACCAAAGTTGATCTTAAAGGTGTTGGCAAAAACTTGCAGGATCACTTGCAAGCGCGTCCTGTTTTCAAAACAGATCTTTCAACGATCAATGTTGAAATCAATAACATCTTCAAGCAAGGCATGATCGCGCTGGAATACGCATTAAAGCGTTCTGGCCCAATGGCAATGGCGGCAAGTCTTGGTACTGGATTTTTGAAAACGGATCCAAACTTGGATACGCCGGATATTCAATTCCACATTCAGCCGTTTAGTGCGACGAAACCAGCTGATGGTCCGCACAAGTTTTCTGCCTTTACGGCATCGGTCTTGCAAATGCGCCCGGAAAGCGCCGGACATTTGCAGCTTAAATCAGGTGACTATCGTGATCATCCAGAAATTCATCCGAATTATCTGGCGACACAGCTTGATCAGGACACGATCGTAAAAGGCATTCAGATCGCGCGTAAGATCGCGCAGTTTGAACCATTAAAATCTCATATCATTGAAGAATTCGCACCAGGTCGGGAAGTTGAATTTGATGATTATGAAGGAACACTGGATTGGGCGAGAGAAACTTCGGTGACGATCTACCATCCAACTGGAACATGTAAAATGGGTCCAGATAGCGACAAGATGTCGGTCGTTGATGCACGTTTGCGCGTAAAGGGCGTTGAAGGTTTGCGCGTCGCGGATGCATCGATAATGCCACAAATTATGTCGGGCAACACAAATGCACCGTGCATAATGATCGGCGAAAAAGTATCAGACATGATTTTAGAGGATGCGGGATAATGATGGAATGGATTTCAACTCTTGGATGGGCGGATGTCCTTGATTTTGGCAAGATCATTATTGCCGATCTCATTTTGTCGGGTGACAATGCGCTAATTATCGGTATGGCCGCAGCTGGTCTATCACCGGAATTACGTAAAAGAGCTATTTTATACGGCATGGTGATTGCAGCGGTGCTGCGCATCGTGTTTGCGATCATTGCAACAAGCCTTTTGGAAGTTCCAGGGATCTTGTTCATTGGTGCGCTGTTATTGTTCTGGGTGTGTTACCGCCTATTCGTCGAGATCAGGGAAAATGTCGACGAACAAGCCGAGCACGCTATGGAAACGGCCGAAAACCTGGAGGAAGGTTATACCGGTGCACCGCGCAGGACGATGTTCTCAGCGCTTGTTTCCATCACCATTGCTGATGTTTCAATGTCACTTGATAACGTGCTTGCAGTTGCTGCGATCGCGGATGGCGACACAACAATGCTGGTCTTCGGACTTGGTCTTGCAATCGTATTAATGGCATTTGCCGCAACGCTCATCATGAAGCTTCTAACACGTTATCCATGGATCTCATGGTTGGGGCTTTTCGTACTAATCTACGTGGCTGGTGAGATGATGTATCGCGGTATTTTTGAGGCACCTAACGGGATCGGACATATATTTGGAATCTTATAGATTTCGTTGAAAAACGTACGTCATTTACGTACGAAAATCGTTTGGAATTGCGGTGTAACTTAGTCATAGTTACATTCGTATAAAGGGCTAAGAAAGATGCCTTCGTATCTTAGCCGTCATATTGAGGAGGCATAACCTAGGGAGGAGATAAATCATGAATTTATCCAAAATTTTAACAGGCGTAGCCGCTACAGCAGTTGGTCTTACACTAATGGCCTCTTCTGCCTTGGCGGAAAAAACTATTCGTATTCAATCAGTGCTTCCAACAACAGCAGACGAAGTTGTAATGTTGAAAGCATTTGGTGATGATGTTGCAGCACTTACGAACGGTTCACTTAAGATCGAAGTTCTGCCAGCTGGTGCTGTTGTTGGTCCACGTGACATCATGGATGCGGTTGACGCCGGTCTTGTTGAAGGTGGTTTTGCTTGGACACACTATTGGGGTGGTAAGCACGTTGCAGCCAACCTATTTGGTGCACCTGTTGCTGGTGCTGGTGTTGGCCTTGATAACATTGCGTTCTTGTCATGGTTCCAGTTCGGTGGTGGTAAAGAACTTTACGACCGTCTATGGGATGAAATGGGCGTAAACGTAAAAGGCTTTATGCTTCAGCCAGTGGGTCCAGAAGCTCTAGGTTGGTTCCCGAAACCAATCGCTTCTATGGATGACTTCCGTAAAATGCGTTTCCGTGCACCTCCAGGAATGGTTGGCGCTGCATATGCTGACGTTGGTGTTCCTGCTGTTGCTATGGGTGGTGGTGACATTCTGCCAGCTCTCGAAAAAGGTACAATCGATGCGGCTGAATGGTGCTGCCCGAAGCCTGACTCAGTATTCGGTTTCCAAAAAGTTCTAAAGCACTACTACTTGCAAGGTCTACACCAAGTGGTCGTGAACGCGGACATGTATCTTAACAAAGACTTCTACAATGATCTTACAGACATTGAAAAGAAAGCTCTTGAAGTTGCTGCAAACGCATCATTGTCAAAATCAATGTCTTACCGCATTTTCGAAAACGGTAAAGCGCTTAAAGATTTGACAGACAACCATGGTGTTATTCTTGAAGACACTCCAGCTGATTACTTCACAGAGTACATGGCTGCTGCGAAAAATGCTCTTCAAGCTGCTGCAGACGAAAACGAGTTCTTCGCTGAAGTATGGCAGTCACAAAAAGACTTTGCTGACATCGCTGTTCCATTCTGGGCTGGTGCACAAGCATCAAATGCCAACTTGGGTAAAGCGCACGCTGATACATTAAAGTAATTGTTTATTACTTTGCGAGGCTCCCTATAATGGGGGGCCTCGTGTTTCTTTTTCGCAAGGGATTTCTTCGATCCTTTTCGAAAGAGAAATCTTAGATCATATACTTACCATGGGAGGGAGAGTGGATATGGCCGCAGAGGAACCAAATCCAGAGGATCTGGAAATTGCTGATGAGCTGATTGCAGAACGTCGAGCGGAAGCCCCGGGGGAAACACCAGAGGACATGACCGCATGGCAGCGCCCTATTACGGCTGCCATTGATGTTATAAACAATCGGGCTGGCCAATTAATTGCCCTGATGATGATCCCTCTTATTGCCATTGTTGTTTGGGAAGTTATTTCTCGTAACGGTGACGCCATTTTGTCGGACGCAGGCTTAGGCTGGATTTCTGATGCCTTGGGCTTAGGCCCTACCTTGATCGCCTATGACATGAGCCGAATGATCGCTGGTGTCCTTTGGATGGCAGGTGCCGGTTATGGTCTGATGCGCGGTGTGCACATCCGTGCTGATTTCCTTTATCGAAACTGGACAGATAAAACGCAGGCTACTGTCGATGCTGCTCTGTATTTGATGTTCTTTATTCCTTCGATGATCTTTTTCACCTGGGTGGGAACTGAGTTTTGGTGGAAATCCTTCATTACTGGAGAAACAAACCAAGTGGATAGTGCTTGGGGACCTCTATTGTGGCCAGCGCGTTTAGCAATACCAGTTGGCGGTATGCTCCTGTTGTTACAAGGTTTACCTGAGATTTTCCGAGCTTTCCACAAAATGGGAAAAGAGCGAGAGCGCTTCTTTGTACGACTTTTGCCAATTTATGTGATCGGCCTCGTCTGGCTTGTGTTTGCGATTTTTGAACCGCAATTGTTGCCTGGTGGTGAATGGTTCAACGAATTGACAAAAGCCAAACCAAACTTGGATAAGCCTATTATTGGCCTCATCATGCTTGGTGCAATGTTGTTTGTGATCTTCATTGGTTTCCCGATCGCGTTTACTCTGATCTTCCTGGCATTTGTGTTCGGGATCTGGGGTGAGAGCTTCTTGAAAACAACGTTTATTTTCACTCTTCAAACTAACTCTTCAATGCTCAATGATCAGCTTATGGCGGTACCATTGTTCGTATTGATGGGGATCGTTATGGAAAGTGCTGGTCTGATGGAGCGTTTATTCTCGTCCATTCAAATGATCATGTCTCGCGTGCGCGGTGCTTTGTTTATTGCTGTTTTGATTGTGTCGACGATCTTTGCGGCAGCGACAGGTATTGTTGGTGCGTCAGTGACTATGCTCGGCATCATGGCCGGTGCCACGATGAGCCGCGCCGGGTATGATGTGAAGCTTGCTGCTGGTACCATTACGGCGGGCGGTACTTTGGGTATTTTGATCCCACCGTCGATCATGTTGATCGTATTGGGGCCAGTGCTTGAGGTGTCAACGCTTGACTTGTTCCGGGCAGCGTTTGTCCCGGGTGCAATGCTCGCGGCGTTGTATCTGCTGTACACACTTGGACGTTGCTGGCTGAACCCAGATCTAGGTCCTATCCTATCTGAGGAAGATCAGCCTGAAACATCCAAATTCTATGGTGCAGAAGTTGCGCTTATATGTCTGGGTATCCTGACAGTTTGTCGTGTCTTTGGCTTGGGTCTTGGTGGATCGTTTGGATCAATCATACCATTTGGTGGATTGTTTGCGCTGTTGATCGTGATAGCGATCGCTTATCAAGCATATCGCAAGTTAACTGTTCTGCGCATTGCTTTGCCGTTGGCGGTTCTGTTCCACCTTTACATGATTATCGCAAACCGTGGTGATGATGGTAGCCTATCTATTATGTCTATCGTATTGGCAGCATTCATTCTGCTGTTGGCATATCTAGGCCGTCATATCTATAGCAAAGAGGCAGAGGAAAACTTCTACTTTGCACCGCTATGGGATGAGTTCTTTGCTGGCCTAATGCCACCAACGATCTTAATCTCCTTTGCGCTCGGTTCCATTCTGTTTGGCTTTGCTACGCCTGCAGAAGCTGCGGCAATGGGTGCATTTGGTGCGATCCTGTTGTCTATTGCGTACAGAAAGTTCACCATTCCAAAGTTCTTCGATAGCCTGATCAAAACACTGGAACTGACTGTATTGATTATGTTCCTTGTGGCGGCATCCAACTTCTTTGGAGCTCAGTTCAGCTCATTGGGTACACCGCAATTGTTGACTGACCTGCTGCTCGGCACAGATCTATCACCTTACATCATGCTGATATTGGTGATGGCGTTGATCTTCCTACTTGGATGGCCGCTAGAATGGGTTCCGATTGTTCTGATCGTTGTTCCAATTCTGTTGCCTGTTGTGCAAGCGTTGGATCTACATGGTCTGGATCGCTATGATCTGATGGTCTGGTTCGGTATCCTTGTGGCGGTGAACCTGCAAACGGCCTGGCTCAGTCCGCCGGTGGCGCTGTCGGCCTACTTCCTCAAAGGGGTTGTGCCGAACTGGGATCTAAAAGACATCTATCTGGGAATGATGCAGTTCATGCTGGTGCAGCTAACTGGCCTGATCCTGCTGTTGATCTTCCCGCAACTGGTGCTTTGGCTGCCAGCTTGGATGAGCGGTTAATAACCTAGATCAAACGTCTCGGCGGGTGGCTTGATAAACAAACCACCCGCCGAATACATAGAAAAAAGCAAATAAAAAAGGCGCTCTGTCATTGAAAAACAGAGCGCCTTTTTTGTGGATAATTCTAAAATGCTAAAATACAGCATCATAGGCATTGATGATATCCTGCCCACGAGCTTTAACCTCTTCAGCAGATAGACCGGGTTTATAAAGTGCTGACCCAATGCCGAAACCTTCAGCGCCAGCTTTAACCCATTCTGCAAAGTTTGAAGGTCCCGCACCACCAACAGGGTAAACTGGAACATCTTTTGGCAACACAGCTTTGAGCGCGCCTAAACCTTCTGGTTTTAACGCAATACCTGGAAACAGTTTAAGACCCGTGGCACCATGGCGCAAAGCGGTAAATGCTTCCGTTGCAGTTGCAACGCCTGGCCAGCTTTCCATGCCGTGCTCGACCGTGCGATCAATCACCGATGTATTACAATCAGGCGAAACGATTAAGCGCCCGCCTGCTGCTTTCACCTCATCAACTTGCTCAGCTGAAAGCACAGTTCCGGCACCAATCATGATGCTATCGGGCAGGTTTTTTGCAAGAATTGAAATGCTCTCATAGGCATTTGGTGAATTAAGCGGCACTTCAATTTTTGTAAAACCAATTTCCACCAAACCACGACAGATTTCCAGCACTTCGTCTGGCTTCACGCCACGAAGGATCGCAATCAAATTACGAGACATTTAGATATTTCTCTTTCGTCAAATTTTGCCACGCTTTGTGCAATCCCAGCACAGTTAGCTCGGTTACATCCATCGGGGTGATGGATTGCCCCAATACAGCAAAGGCTTCTGCATATAGCTCGGCTAAAACGCCGGAGCCCAAAAGCTTTATCGTATCGGATGGCATTAATTTTCTCATCGTTGCAATTTCTGTTCCGATCAAAAGGCCGGACAGATGGGCAGCCGATGCATTAGAATTCACACTTTCCAATACCGAACGAGCGCGTATTGAAAATAGATTGCTTAGTAGCAGCTCAGGGTCTTGTGCACCTTCCAAAACGCCTTTTTGGAAAGCTTGAGTATCACTGGCGTTTTTGTTGACCAACTGACGTAGTACAGAGTGATCACAGATGATCGAATACATCTCACCTGTCATAACTGTTTTAAACTTTACGACCTCACCATTTGCCAAAAACGCCCATTTAGAATGCGTGCCTGGCATGCAGATCAAGCCTGCGAATTCAGCATTTTTTGCAAAAAATCCTGCGATCTGAGTTTCTTCGCCGCGCATCACATCAGAAGGTTCTGACTGACTAAGCCCAGCTAAGATTGAAACATCAATACGCGCGTCTTCCACGTGTGGCTTGGTCACATCAACATCACTTGGAGAAGATGGAATGGGGGTATAGCCCGCTTCGCGCCAACCCTGCTGTGATCCCACCATGCCGCATGCGATCACTTGAAGCTTGGCACCCATGGAATATTTATCAAGCCATTCAGAAATTAATTCCATGAGAACAGGTTCATATTCAGCCTGAGCTAAACCAGACATACCTTGCGGAGATGACTTCATAGCCAGAATATTACCTTCTGACATAAGCCAAACCCTCAGATTACTGGTTCCCCAATCAACAGCGATCCATATTTTGTTGTTGTTGTTCGACACGAAGATCGCCCCTTAAATCAAGAATAAGCTACGCTAAATTTTACTTCCCATACAAACGTTGACCTGATTCGGCATTAAAATAAAGAACATCTGAAGCGTCAAATTGAATGCTAACGCGGTCGCCCGTTTTTACATTAGAACGGCCACTCTTTTCAGAAATGATCTTTTCGCCTGAATCTGTTGATAAATAAATGTAAGAAACACCGCCCAATTCCTCAACGAGATCTACTGAGAAATTCCCAGGTTCCGCAAGTGTTTCAATATGTTCTGGACGCAAGCCAAGCTCAATAGCGCCATCGCTTGGTGTTTCCTTAAAGTCATAATTAAAGGTACGATTTGGTAGACCACTCACTGTGATGTCGCCGCCTTTAATTTCACCCGATAAGAAATTCATAGCTGGTGAACCGATAAATCCAGCAACGAATTTATTGCCTGGATTTTCATAAAGCTCCAGCGGCGCACCAACTTGTTCGATCAAACCATCGCGCAGTACAACGATCTTATCCGCAAGCGTCATCGCTTCTACCTGATCGTGCGTCACATAAATCATCGTGGTGCCAAGCTCTTTATGAAGACGCGCGATTTCCACACGCATTTCCAAACGCAACTCAGCATCAAGGTTTGATAATGGCTCATCAAACAGGAATACTTCCGGACCACGAACAATAGAACGGCCGATTGCCACACGTTGACGCTGACCGCCGGATAATGCTTTTGGTTTGCGATCTAGATATTGGTCAAGCTTTAGGATTTCAGATGCTTTGGCAACTTTTTGATCAATTTCATCCTGCGGAACTTTGTTCATACGTAGACCAAAGCTGATGTTTTCACGCACCGTCATATGTGGATAAAGCGCATAAGTTTGGAACACCATCGCAATGCCGCGCTCGGCAGGATCGACATGCGTTACATCTCTATTACCAATATCGATCTGGCCTGATGTGGTTTCCTCAAGACCAGCAATCATCCGCAACAACGTTGATTTACCACAGCCAGACGGGCCAACGAAAACAACGAATTCCCCATCGGCTATATCGAGGTTAACCCCATGAATAACCTCCACTTTTCCGTATGCTTTCTTAATATCAGAGAGCTGTAAACCTGCCATTGTCCTACCCTTACTTTGCTAGTTTATCATGTTCGGGAAAACGCCACGATTCTGCGGTATCCGCGATATTTTTTGCGCACTTTTGTAAAAGTGGTGCGAACTTTTTCATCTCTTCAAGTGATGTTCTGTGTGTCGAGTTCGTAACCGAAATCGCACCGAGCACACGATCTTGCGCGCTTAAAATTGGCACCGCTATACAAATGATGCTCATCTCGTGTTCTTCACGATCAAATGAAATCCCTGACTTACGTATCTCGCGTAATTCAGCCATCAGTTCATCCGGGCTACACAGTGTATTTTCTGTATGTCGGTGATATGTTTGCTGTGTGAGTGCACGTTCAAGTGTGACGTCATCAACAAATGCAAGCATCGCTTTACCAACACCTGTGCAATAACCAGGACCAACCTTGCCTGATTCGGAATACATATTAATCGGGTTGGACGGGTTTTGTTTATCGACGTATAAAACCTGACCGCCATCAAGCTGTGCTAAGTGCACTGTTGCTTGCACTTCTATTGCCAGCTCTTCCACATATGGTCGTGCAATTGGTGCAAGTGAACTTTGACGCCATGCAGCATGCGCAAGCCGAACAAGCCGCACACCTAAACTATATGTTTGTGACCGCGCATCATAAGACAGCATGCCCTGATTAGTAAGCGTTTGGAGAAAACGATAAAGGGTTGCTTTGGGGTAAGCACTCTCTTCAAGCAATTCCGCAAAACGCACAGGTCTGCCCATAGATGCGACCTGATCCAGCGCATCTAATGCCTTGCCGACTGTACCGTCTCCCGCGGTGGCTTGAGCCATGCTTATTTCCCTCCCCTTTTTCACCTGCTCTGAACAAATGATGTTGACAACTGTAGCGCAAACGATTTAAGTTTTCAATATTCAAAATTAAGTTTCATTATTTGGAACAAAGGGAGAGAGAAATGAATTCAATTTTAAAATCAGGTTTTGCTGGTTTGTTCGCAACATCATTGTTGTCTTCAGCTGCAATGGCTGGTGATCTAGTTATCAACTATGATGACTTGAATCCTGCGCCAAAAGCTGCATTTGAAGCTGCTGTTGAAGCATTTAAAGCTGCAAACCCAGACATCAACGTGACTGTGAACAACACAGACCGTGAAGCTCACAAATCTGCAATCCGTAACTTTTTGACAAATGATGCACCTGACATCACTTCATGGTACCCAGGCAACCGCATGGCTCCATTTGTTGATGCTGGTCTATTTGAAGATATCTCAGACCTTTGGGCGTCTGATGCAAACCTTTCAAGCAAGTTCAACGCAATTAAGCCAACAATGTCACGCGATGGTAAGCAATGGGGTGTTCCATACTCATATTACCAGTGGGGTGTTTACTACCGTAAAGACATCTTCGATAAGCTAAACATTGCTGAGCCAAAAACTTGGGACGAGCTACTTGCAGCTTGTGGTACTTTGAAAGACGCTGGTGTGACACCGTTTACAATCGGTACAAAGTTCCTTTGGACTGCAGCTGGTGTGTTTGACTACATCAACCTACGTACAAACGGCTACGAAGTGCACAACGCACTAACAGCTGGTGAAATCAAGTACACAGATGATCGTATTAAAGCGACATTTGCGAACTGGGCTGAAAAAATCGACAAATGTACACCTGTGAAAAACCACGCAACAATGTCTTGGCAGGATGCGATTGCTCCATTTGCTAACGGCGATGCTGCAATGTACGTCATGGGTAACTTCTCAGTATCAGCTTACAAAGATGCTGGCCTAACTGACGACCAAATCGATTTCTTCCAATTCCCAGAAATCACACCTGGTCTAGCACGTGCTGAAGAAGCTCCTGCTGATGCGTTCTTCATTCCTGCAAACGCGAAAAACAAAGAAGATGCTAAAAAATTCTTGGCATTCATCGCGCAGCCAGACATCCAAGGCGAATGGAACAAAACACTTGGTCAATTGCCGCCAAACTCTGATGCATCTATCAACACAGACGACAAGTTCATTGTTGAAGGTTTTGAAACTGTATCAACAGCTGCTGGTCTAGCTCAGTTCTTCGACCGTGATGCACCAGCTGCAATGGCTAAAGCAGGCATGGAAGGCTTCCAGAAGTTCATGCTTGATCCAAGCAAGGTTGATGAAATCTTGGCTGACTTGGATAAAGTTCAGGCTGAAGTTTACAAGTAAGCTTTACATTCCAATAAAGAGGGTCGGCTTTTGCCGGCCCTTCCTCAGCTTAGGTCATATTTTATATCCTTAGCGTCATGCACCTGACGATATAAAATTTGATCACCAGATTAAGTTTAGGGCCATTCTTTAGGTCTTTTGGGAGGGAACCATGGCGTCAGACGCTTCGTTGCAACTAAACAGAACAAGTTCAAATGTACCATTGGTCGCGATATGCTTACTAATCGCACTGGTCGCGATTGGCATTATGGTCAATATCAATGTTGACAGTGTGATGTCGACATTTGAGCTTGAGAAGAGAACTGAAGCGCGCGTACCTGCCTTCATGATCAGAATAAGTCTTCTAATTATTGCATTGATTGCCGGATTTATCGCAATCATCAATACTGGTCTTTACAAGAAGAATAAGATCGCGTTTTCGCCGTGGATTTTCTTATCCATCGGTCTCGTATTCTTTGCGATCTACGTCATCATTCCAATCTTCCAATCTATCTCCTATTCCTTCACGCGTTGGGATGGACTTTACGACGTTAATGGCGTCTGGACCGGTGAATGGGTTGGTTTTCATAACTACATCGTTTTGTGGGACGACCCGAAATTCTGGACATCATTGTGGAACAACATTCTTTGGTTGATCCTGTTTATGCTAGCTGTTCCAATTGGGCTGGGTCTTGCGCTCTTCCTTAACCAAACGGTTCGCGGGATCCGAATTTACAAGTCTTTGTTCTTCTTCCCATTTGTGATTTCGCAAGTTGTTGTGGGTCTTATCTTTGCTTGGGCTTACAATCCTGATTTTGGATTAGTAGCAGAAGCATGGGGCTTCTTCTTCTGTGAGCAATCGGTCAACATCGTTGGTAACCTAACGACAAAATGTTCGATTGATCCACCTTCGATCTTAGGTGATGAGGATTATGCGACATACGGCATTATCGCTGCGGGTCTTTGGCCACAAATTGCCTATTGCATGATCTTGTATCTAACCGGGCTTAACAATGTTGCACATGACCAAATTGAAGCTGCTCGCTTGGATAATGCCAAAGGTTGGAACATGCTTCGCTATGTGATCTTGCCGCAACTTAAGCCCGCTACATTTATTGCTGTTGTGGTGACTGTGATCGGTGCGCTTCGCTCATTTGATATGGTTGCCACCATGACCCAGGGTGGACCGTTCGGTTCCACCAACGTTTTGGCGTACTACATGTTTGACCAAGCGGTTGGTGAAGGTGTGGGTCGCTATGGCTACGGCTCAGCGATTGCGACCGTATTGTTTGCAATCATGCTGATCTATATCAGCTATTTCCTATTCCGAATGTATCAAGATGAAAAGGAGGGCAGATA
>JAHDEP010000219.1 GCA_020628775.1 Rhizobiaceae bacterium
CCGTAGGATGATGGTTCGTCGGTTCTAGTTTCAAAAATTAAAAAGGAAACTCATTGTTTCATTAACTGATTTAAAAACTCACCAACCACAATATTTTCAGGTGCGTATTTTGAATAAATTGCGCCAATAGGGCGGTAGAATTGAGGGTGATCGATATCGAGGAATTTTAGATCATTGGTCAAATATGGTTTGCTGGTTTCTTTTGGCATTGTTGTTATCAGTTCGGTTGATGCAACTAGTTCCAACACGGATTGAATGGAATCGGTTTCAAATGCGATATCGATCTTTGACATCCCCATCGCGACAAGCGCATTTTCGGTTTGCTGGCGCAGCATGCTGTTTCGCGAATGGGCGGCCCATCTATAATCCTGCAGATGTTTGTAGGTAAGATTTTTCACGCTCTGCAATGGGTGATCGGCCTTACTTAGGATTCCAACATTGTCATCAATAAGAGCGTGAAATTCTAGGTTCGACGTACCAATCGTGAGATCCTGAGGCCCAACCACCAAATCGATTTGGGATCGTTCCAGCATTGTTTTTAACTCATGAATTAGGCCGACGCGAAGATCTATTTTACAGTTCGGGCGTTTGCTGATGAAGCTTGAAATATGCTTTGTTAAAAATTCACCGGAGATGATTGGAGGCGCTCCAATTCGAACTTCGCCGGCCATTCCAGTCGAGACAAGTTCAGAAAAGTGGCCAGCTTCACTTTCAGCATTTCTAATTGTGAGGCCATTTTGAGCGAGCTTTAAACCAAGGTTCGTCGGTACTGCATTTCGGGCACTACGATCAAAGACGGGTGCTTTTATGCGTTGTTCCAGAATTTTAATATTTCGACTAAGCGCAGGCTGGCTTAGCCCGAGTTTATCAGCTGCGGCCTGAAAAGAACCTGTCTCGATAATCACCGATAGCTGCACAAGGTGTCTGGGATCAATCAACATCAATACATACCAAAATTTTATATATAGTATGAAAAACAGTATTATATTTTATTGATCATGTCGAATATCATCTTTGAGATATTCATTGGGAGGAATTCATGTTTAATTTCAAAAAGTCCGCATTTTTAGCGGCTGCATTATCAATTGCATTGTCGACGCAGACCTCAGCGGAGGTGTTTAAGGGCGAAACAGCTGGTGTGGGCGATCCGGTTCATACTATGTTTGTAGCCTTCGCAAACCAGGCTGGTAAAAAAGATATCACAGTGCAGGTAAATGCCGGTCAGACATTGACGAAATCCATGCTTAAAGGCGCAAAAGGTGAGATTGATTTCTTCTCGTCCGTGCCTTCACTGGTTAATTTGATGGCGGGCCAAAAGCGCATGTATGAAAAAATTGCAGAGGCGCCTGAACTTTCAAAAAACCTAAGATCAATCGTTGGATTTAAAGCGGGAGCATATCATCCTGTGACATTGTCTGGATCGGGGATTGAGAAATGGGAAGATTTAAAAGGCAAAACAGTTTTCACCGGTCCACCTGCGGGTTCTGCATCTGCAACATCAGAAGCTTTGATCAAAATCATAACTGGCTATGAAGCTGGTAAAGATTATCAAGCTGTTCGTTTGTCATGGGGTGAAGGTTACGCAGCGCTCTCAGACAACAAAATCGACATGATGGTTCGCCCGGCTGAAATTGGCTCAGCGAATATTGAACAATTTGGTCTATCTGGCGAGTTTCGCGTGTTGTCTATCCCAGATGAAGCGCGTGATAGTGAAGCTATGAAAGGTCTATTTGGTCGCCCTGGCCGCGGAATGGCAAGCTTTGATGGCAGCGTTTATAAAGGTCAGTTGACTGAGGGTGATATCACTGCGCTTGGCTTTTTCCAGTTCGTGGGTACGCATTCCGGCGTGAATGACGATATCGTATATGAAGCTACAAAATCGTTCTGGGAAAATATTGAGGAAGTGCAAGCAACAGCGTTCTTCCTAAAAGAAGTTACAAAAGAAACTGCGTTTACATCGATCAATGTGCCATTGCACCCTGGTGCATTGCGTTACTATGATGAAGCAGGGTTTGATGTGCCTGACGCATTGCGTCCGTAACGAACACTTTGCCCGGATGGGGGCTGCTAACAGCCTCCATTTCATTTGAAAATTATCACGTTCATTTGGAGCTGACATGGTCGATGCAGTTGAAGAAAATGCACATCCTAAAGTAAGCAAATTAGAACCACTTTTTATTTGGGGCGCTATCGTCGCTGCTGGATTTTTGGGAATTATTGCTCTTTATAGTTCAGGAATTGGTCTGCTTGATCCCAAGCTTCATCGCGCCGGAGGGTTTATTCTAGCCATACTTGTTGGCCTGGCTGTTTCTCGCAAGAAACGCGGGGCATCGGAAAATGTCGCGCGCAAATACCTAAATGATATTGTTGATTGTCTTCTTCTTGTTTTGGGCATCTGGGCGGTTTGGTCTTTCCACTTTGTTCAAACAGAAATGGAAACTGCCTTATATGATGTGACAAACTCTGATGCTTGGCCAGCGCTTGCCGGATTAATTGTCTTTCTGGAACTCACACGACGCCTGTGGGGGTGGGGCTTATTTTGTGTCGGCAGTCTTGCGGTTCTATATCTCCTGTTTGGCAAAGACTTGCCTGGCATTTTAGAACATTCCGGTTTTTCATTGCGCGAGGTCGCTGAAGCACTTTGGTATAATACCAATAAGGGTGTATTCGGCTCGATCACCAATATTGTTCTCTCGACCGTTTTCATATTCATCATCTTTGGTGCTTTGCTTGAAGGCACCGGCGCGGGTGACACATTGCTAAAATTTGCATTTCTTGCAACGCGTAAAACACGCGGGGGGCCAGCGCATGCTGCGATTTTGTCATCATCACTATTTGGCACAATGTCAGGAAGCACGGTTGCCAATATCGTGGGAACCGGAACCTTTACTATTCCGATGATTAAAAAGCGTGGGTTTTCGCCCACCTTTGCGGCAGGGATTGAAGCAACAGCATCATCTGGTGGTCAAATTATGCCGCCCATTATGGGGGCCGCAGCACTTGTTATGGCCGATTTAACAGGTGTTGGTTATATCAATATTATTATCGCAGCGCTGTTTCCTGCATTGTTTTACTATTTCAGTTTGTTTTCCGCAGTGACGGTGGAAGCAAGACGGCAAGGCATTGAAGTGCAGCCGCTTACGGTTGATGATAAAATCACCCGTATAGATATTATCAATTCAATCTTATTTGTCGGTCCTATTGCAACGGTTATCGCTTCGTTATTACTTGGGTTGTCGACATCTGCTGCGGGGTTTTATGCAGTTGTCGTTCTGTTGATTTTATCCATCATTAATCCAGAAGTTCGCGCAAAACCGATAAGGGTTTGGAATTCATTTATTAGCGGAAGTAAGTCAGGCGCAACGCTTTTGATCGCGATCGCTGCAATTGGAATTTTGGTTGGTTCGCTTGATACAACGGGTCTTGGGTTAAAGCTTGCAAATGTTATTGCATCGGTGCGCGGCGATAGCTTGTTCTCCGCGCTATTGGTTGCGATGATCGGCGCGCTTATTCTAGGTATGGGCATGCCCACATTGCCTGCATATTTGATCATCATTTTGGTGATGGGTCCAGCTATCCAAGCGCTTGGGATTTCAATGCTCACCGCGCATATGTTTGTGTTCTACTATGGCGTTGCATCTTCATTAACCCCGCCAGTTGCGATCGCTGCATATGCTGCAGCACCCATAGCCGGGGCAAATCCGCTTACGACATCGTTCATGTCGTTCCGGCTTGGAATGTCGAAATTTATCATTCCGTTTATCTTCGCGTTTTATCCAACACTACTGATTGTTGAAGAGTTTAATTTTGTCGAGTTTATTTGGATTGTGGTTCGAACTTTATTCTGCATTTGGTTATTCTCGTCTGCTCTTTCAGCATATGATCGCGGTAAGCTTAGTTGGCTTGAAGTTGGTCTTCGTTTTGTCGCAGCCTTTGCTGTTTTATCAACGGCGCAAATTATTTCTCTGCCAGCAATTGCGCTCGGGTTAGCGCTGATTGCTTGGGACTTCCGCCGTCTATCTTCCACATCTAAAATTGCGGGGTCATCGTCGTGAGTAAGAAACCCAATTTTCTGTTCATTATAACTGACCAGCA
>JAHDEP010000220.1 GCA_020628775.1 Rhizobiaceae bacterium
TTAGACGAAATGCGCAGGATCCTACAAAAAGAAAGAGGCTAAATTAACTCTCGCCAAAAACGCGATTAAAGATCGTGTCGACATGCTTGGTGTGATAGCCCAAGTCAAATTTCTCACGAATGGTTTCTTCATCAAGTGCAGCTGTGACTTCGTCATCAGCCAGCAATTCGGTCAGGAAGTCTTTGCCTTCTTCCCAAACTTTCATCGCATTGCGCTGTACAAGGCGGTATGAATCTTCACGTGATTGACCAGCTTGTGTGAGCGCAAGAAGAACACGTTGTGAATGCACTAAGCCGCGGAATTTATTCATGTTTGCCATCATGTTATCTGGATAAACCAATAGCTTATCAATAACACCCGTCAAACGGACAAGCGCGAAGTCCAAAGTAACTGTTGCATCAGGGCCAATCATGCGTTCAACAGATGAGTGTGAAATATCACGCTCGTGCCATAGTGCAACATTTTCCATTGCAGGCATTGCATAAGAGCGCACCATGCGAGCAAGACCTGTTAAGTTTTCGGTCAATACAGGATTGCGTTTATGTGGCATTGCAGATGAGCCTTTTTGGCCCGGTGAGAAATACTCTTCTGCTTCTAAAACCTCAGTGCGCTGCAAGTGGCGAATTTCAGTTGCCAAACGCTCAATAGAGGAGGCAATCACGCCAAGGGTTGCAAAATACATCGCATGGCGATCACGCGGGACAACTTGTGTTGAGACAGGTTCTGCAGCAAGACCTAATGATTTTGCCACATGTTCTTCAACGCTCGGGTCAATATTTGCAAATGTTCCAACAGCACCAGAGATTGCACATGTTGCAATGTCTTCACGTGCGGCAAGTAGGCGTTTTTTATTGCGGTCAAATTCAGCATAAGCTTGAGCTAACTTCACACCAAATGTTGTTGGTTCTGCGTGAATGCCGTGGCTACGACCAATTGTGATTGTATCTTTGTGTTCAAATGCGCGCTTTTTCAGTGCAGCAAGCAATTTGTCCATATCTTCAAGCAAAAGGTCTGTTGCTTTTACCAACTGAACATTAAAACACGTGTCGAGCACGTCAGATGATGTCATGCCCTGGTGCACAAAGCGTGCATCATCGCCGACGATTTCAGCCAAATGCGTTAGAAATGCAATCACATCGTGCTTGGTAACAGCTTCAATTTCATCAATGCGCGCAACGTCAAAGGTCGCCGCGCCGCCCTTATCCCAGATGGTTTTTGCAGCTGATTTTGGGATCACACCAAGCTCGGCCAACGCATCACAAGCGTGTGCTTCGATTTCAAACCAGATTCTGAATTTGCTTGCAGGTGACCAAATATCTGTCATTTCCGAGCGGGAGTAACGCGGGATCATTGAATGTCTCTTTATACTGAAGTTAGTTATTTTGGTGAATATTGGCCACTACATACAGTGAGTCCGTTTTCAAATCAACGTTGTGGGCTGGAAGCCTCTAAATAAGCAAACCCAAGGTTGGTTGCGGCTTGTTTTTTAAGTTATGCAAATCGGATTTCTCAATTTAAAAACGATTTTACTCGAGAGGTAAATTTAATCCTTAAAATTTTAACCATTTATTTTCAAAATGGTGAGAATTTCATAAAGCGGGGGCCCTTAATCGGGCAGCATGATGCGCGCTCCTGGATTTTATCCATGTCGATGACCCAAGATTATCATTGGAAAAATTGCCGTGCTTATTTCTCGAAAACTCCCCATTGCAGCCGCTGTATTAACAATCGTAAGTGTTGGACTTGCAAGTATTGCAAGCTTGTCCGTCAGCTCGCACTACTTAGAAGAAAAGTCCATTGCGCAGTTGCAAGCGGTGGCTGATGGTAAGAGAAACCAGCTCAACGCTTATTTTAATTCGATAAAGTCGGATTTGGATACAATTGCAAAAACAGAAGGTACAATCAGTGCTTTTGGTGGTTTTGTTTACCGCTTTGGCGGTGTGTCAGGTGATGCGACAACGGAACTGCAAAATCGTTATATCAATCAAAACCCAAATCCTCTTGGCCAGAAGGATCTGTTAGATACAGCCGATGTTGATGGTTATGACAAAGCGCACAAGCTTTATCACCCAACATTTCGCCAGTTTATCAAAGACCGCGGATATTATGATCTGTTTTTCGTCGATCTAAAGGGCAACATCATCTATTCAGTGTTTAAAGAAGCTGATTATGCGACAAATTTGGAAACAGGCGCATGGAAAGCGTCTGATCTGGCAAAAGTCTGGAAACAAACAATTGCAGCGGCCGATCCTAATTTACAATTCTCAACGGATTACAATCCTTATGGTCCATCTTCTAATGCGCCTGCAGCGTTTATTGGTCAATCGGTTTTCCAAGGGGAGGAGCTTATCGGCTCACTCATCTTGCAAATGCCAAATGACAAGATCGGTGAAATTGCAAACAGCACAACTGGCTTAGGTGAGACAGGCGAAACCGTCTTATTAAAATCAGATGGTACAATGATCACAGATTCAACGAAAACCGCTGAAGTTGAAGCGCTTACCGTGAAGCTAGCGTTAGACCCGGCTGTTCTTGCTGCTGCCCAAAACCAAAATCAATATGGCTTTATCGAAGAGTTCCGAGGCGAAAAATATGGTGCTGCTTTAACCGGCTTGACGTTTGGTGAGCAAAACTGGGTTGTTGGTGCAATGATCTCAGATCGCGAAGCGTTAATGGGCGTTACCATGTTGCGCTATATCGTAATGGCGATTGCCGCTGGTTTGGTTGCAATTGCATTGGGTGCTGCATTCTTGTTCTCCCGTTCAATTACTAAGCCTATTGAAGCTGTGATCGGTGATATGAACGAACTTGTGTCTGGCAATACTCATCTTGAACTTGCGGGTGCAGAGCGAAATGATGAAATTGGAAAAATGTTTAAAGCTGTTTCCGTTTTCCGCGACGCGGCGATTGAGAAAGATCGCTTGGAAGAAGAAAGCGAAGAAACACGCACGCTGACAGAACAGGAGCGCCGCCAGAATGAAATTGCCAAAGCGGAAGATGCTGAAAAGATCAATCATGTTATCGACTCGCTTGCTGGTGCACTTAAGGAATTGTCTGTTGGCAATCTTACCGTTCAAATCAAATCTCCGTTTGAGGGTGATCTCGATCGAGTGCGTGTTGATTTCAACAATTCCGTTGCGCAATTGAGCGATACTTTATCACAGATCAATTCCGTTTCAGTCACGCTCAAAGACAATTCACGTGAGATTGCAAATACAACTGTTGAACTATCACAACGTACGGAAACGCAAGCAGCATCTCTTGAAGAAACATCTGCAGCGCTTGATGAAATCACCGCAACAGTGCGCGAAACATCAGAGCGTGCAACAGAAGCTGCGCAAAAGGCAAAAGACGCGCACACTGATACAGAGCAATCAGGTCAAGTTGTTGCAAAAGCTGTATCTGCGATGGAAGGCATCGAAAAAGCATCTGGTGATATCAATAATATCATCAATGTGATCGATGAGATTGCATTCCAGACAAATCTTCTTGCCCTTAATGCTGGGGTGGAAGCAGCCCGTGCCGGGGAGGCGGGCAAAGGCTTTGCAGTTGTTGCCCAGGAAGTGCGCGAACTTGCTCAGCGTTCTGCAAGTGCTGCAAAAGAGATCAAAGACCTCATCAATAAATCCGCATCAGAAGTATCAAACGGTGTATCGCTGGTTCAGCAAACAGGGGATGCATTATCGAAAATTTCAGAACATGTTGCTGAAATTAATACACGTATTGAAACTATTTCAACGGGTGCTCAAGAGCAGCTTACTGGCATCCAAGAGGTTAATGCTGCGGTAAATTCAATGGATCAGGTAACTCAGCAAAATGCTGCAATGGTTGAAGAAAATACAGCCGTTACACAGGAAATGTCTGAGCAAGTTGCATCTCTTGCAAGTCTGATTAGTACATTTAAAGTTGAAGGCGCAAGTGCCCAAACGCCTTCATCCCAAAAAACTGTACAGCCTGCAAATCAGGCAACTCAAAAGGTTTCACAGGTAAAAAACGAATCGCCTAAGACATCTGAGAGAAACAAACCAAAACCAGTATACGCAACCAATGGTAACGCTGCAGTTGCAAGCGAT
>JAHDEP010000221.1 GCA_020628775.1 Rhizobiaceae bacterium
GATTTCACCTTAAATCGGATTTTTTTGATTGATCGATTGCCGGCTTTCAGAGGGTGTTTCATCAAACCAACGCGTAAATGCGCGATAAAAAGAGCTTTGCTCTTTATAACCCAACTCCATGGCTATTTTTGAAAGAGATAAATCGGGATCTGCGAGTAGCGCAATAGCGCGTTTTTTTCGCTCGTCATCTTTAAGTTCTTTCAGGTTAAGGCCCGCATCTTTCATCCGGCGGTGAAGGGTTGATCTCGACATCCCCAATTCACGCGCTAATGTTTCGCTGTCTGGCCAATCTTGAAGCGGTTTTTTCAAGCACTTTTGTACAATATTAAAACGTAATCCATCGGCATCGTTATAGCCCCTTAAAAAAGCCTCCGGCAAAGTCCTAAGAAATTTCTTCAAGTCCTCTTCAGAATGCCTGACCTTTCGAGTGAGAAATTTCTTATCAATCACTATTCGGCTTGATGAAGCTTCAAAAGACACAGGAATTCCAAAAAAATGGCTGTAGTCATTGGCCTGTTTCGGCTCTTTGCATCTGAAAGAAACCTCCTTGAGCGGGATGCGTTCTCTTGCTGCCCAACAGTTAAATCCATGGATGATTAAAAATAACGCGCGATAGGCAAATGCAGAATTGGGAGGACCTGCTTCATTAAGTGTGATGATGCAATTATTGCCAGCTATTTGAAATGTGCCGTATGGTTCTTCAATGGTGATTTTAAAAAATCTGAGCAACCGTTTGAGATAAACCTCAAATGTTGCAGCGCTTGCAACGGCATGCCCAAGTAATGTCGTGCTACCGGGGCGCAATGCCCGTTTGCCCAAGCCAAAAAACTCATCTTCCATTTGGTAAGATAATTCCAACCAAATCCTACCAAATTCAATCGTATTGAGGTGTTCGAGATTTTCGCGATCAATATCGAGCTTAATAAGCATTGCCTCAATATCGATATTTGCCTTTTTCGCGCAGTCTAATGCTTCATCAACAAAGATCTTTGCGACGGGAATAAGGTGCAGTTTTTCATCATTTTGTGTCAGCATTTTGAAATTTTATGACACTAGATACACTGTTTTTCAAGTGATATTCTACATCTTAAGGAGAACATTGATGATAAATGGATCTATTGTTGTTTCCGGCGGTGCGTCTGGTCTGGGAGCTGCTGTCGTTGCAAAACTTAGCCAACTTGGCTTGAAAGTCGCATCCATTGATTTGGCCAAAAACAAAGAAATTGCAAACAATGATGATTGTGCATCTTATATCTGTGATGTGACGGACGCTGAAAAAGTTAGCCAAACATGTGCGCAAATATCGGATGACCTTGGATCCATTGGAGCGGTCATTTGTTGCGCAGGTATTGCCCCAAGTTCAAAAATTCATGGCCGCAAAGGTTCCCATGATGTGGCTCTTTTCGAAAAGGTTCTTTCCATCAATGTTGTTGGCACGTTTAATCTAATACGCGCCGCCGCACCCATGATGAAAGACAATCAGCCAGATGAACATGGGCAACGTGGAGTGTTTATTACCACAGCATCTGTTGCTGCATTTGAAGGGCAAATCGGTCAGATTGCTTATGCTGCCTCTAAGGGTGCGATCGCATCGATGACCTTACCGGTAGCAAGAGAACTTGCGCGAGATGGCATTCGTTGTGTCTCTATAGCGCCAGGCGTTTTCGATACGCCGATGATGCAAGGCATGCCCGAAGAGGTGCGTCAGTCTATTGCTGAAACAATCCCTTTTCCTGCAAAACTTGCTGATCCTGATGATTATGCAAAATTGGTTTCGCATATTTTGGAAAATAAGACGCTTAATGGCGAGGTTATTCGCCTTGATGGTGCATTGCGTATGGCAGGAAAATGATAAAGCTGACCGCATTAGATTGCATTGTTTAAGTGATTTGGAGGACATAAATGAAAGATCCAATAGTAATTGTCGCCGCAAAGCGCACACCGATGGGTGGGCTTGCAGGTGAATTAAGCCCACTAACTGCTTCGCAGCTTGGCGCTATCTCCACGCGTGCTGCGCTTGAAGAAGCGGGCGTAAATAAAGATGATGTTGATGAAGTATTATTCGGCAATGTGCTTGGTGCAGGGCAAGGTCAAGCGCCCGCAAGGCAGGTTGCGCTCGGTGCTGGTCTTCCTGAAAAAACCATGGCGACAACGCTAAATAAAATGTGTGGCTCAGGCATGAAAGCGGTGATGTTTGGCCATGATATGCTGTCTATGGGTTCCGCGGACATGGTGGTCGCAGGCGGCATTGAAAGCATGTCAAACGCGCCGTATTTATTGCCCCGCGTGCGCGATGGATTGCGAATGGGGCATTCGCAAGTTTACGATCACATGTTTTTCGATGGTCTTGAGGATGTTTATGAAAAAGGCACGCTCATGGGTGTCTTTGCTGAGCGAACCGTTACGAAATACCAGTTTTCGCGAGAAGATCAGGATAGCTATGCCATTGAATCGCTTAATCGTGCTTTAAAAGCGCAGGCCAATGGGTATTTCAAAAACGAAATTGCAGCTGCTGAAGTTAAAACGCGAAAACAGTCTTACACAGTTGATCGCGATGAACAGCCTGCAAAAGCCAAACCTGAAAAGATCCCGAGCCTTAAGCCAGCATTTGCCAAAGATGGCACGGTAACAGCTGCCAATGCGTCGTCCATTTCAGATGGAGCTGCAACGCTGATACTAACAAGATTATCGACCGCAGAAGCAAAAGGGCTGACACCTTTGGCAAAAATCAACGGACATGCGACCCACGCTATGGCGCCTGAGGATTTTCCGGTCGCGCCCATTGGAGCGGTTGAAAAACTGCTGGAGAAAACAGGGACGCAAAAATCCGATTATGGATTGTTTGAAATCAACGAGGCATTTGCAGCTGTCACCATGGCGGCGATGAAAAGTCTGGATTTGCCGCATGACATCGTCAATGTGCATGGCGGTGCTTGTGCGCTTGGGCATCCTGTTGGTGCATCAGGCGCTCGTATTCTGGTCACGCTTTATCATGCGATGAAAACCCACAATGTCGATAAGGGCATGGCGGCGATTTGTTTAGCGGGCGGCGAAGCGACAGCCATGTCACTAGAAATGATGGAGTAGCTTATGATCTTAAACGAAACACAGGCTGCCATCAAAGACATGGCACAGCAATTTGCCACTGAAGTTCTATGGCCAGGTGCTGAAGAGCGCGACAAGGAAGCGCGCTTTCCCAAAGACGAACTTAGCCAAATGGGTGAACTTGGCTTTATGGGTATGAAGGTTGCTGAACAATATGGTGGACTTGGCGGCGATTTTGCTAGCTACGCGATCGCTGTTGAAGAAATTGCTGCTGGCGACGGCGCATGTTCAACCATAATGTCTGTTCATAGTTTAACCTGCGAAGTTTTTGAAAAATACGGCACAGATGCGCAAAAAGATAAATATCTGCCAAAACTTGCCAGTGGTGAATGGATTGGGGGCTTTGCTTTAACTGAACCTCAAGCTGGATCTGATGCGTCTAATCTGAAAACCAATGCAGTCCGCGATGGTGATCATTATGTCATTAATGGCACCAAACAATTCATTACAAACGGCAATAACGGCAATGTGCTGGTTCTATTTGCGGTAACGGATAAAGACGCGGGTCGCAAAGGTATCAGCGCTTTTATTGTTGAGCGCGATACCCCGGGATATGAAGTTGTCAGCGTTGAGAAGAAGCTTGGCATTACATCATCAGACACCTGTCATCTTGCATTTGATAACATGCGCGTTCCTGCAGAAAATCTATTAGGTGAAGAAGGCGAAGGCTACAAAATTGCTTTGGCAAATCTTGAAAGTGGACGCATAGGTATTGCTGCTCAAGCTGTAGGTATGGCGCGTAGCGCATTTGATTATGCACGCCGATATGCCAAGGAGCGACAAGCCTTTGGTAAACCGATTACGGAGCAGCAAGCAATCGCATTTACTTTGGCTGATATGGATACCCAAATTGAAGCGGCTAGACAGATGGTTATGCATGCATGTGCGCGAAAAGATGAAGGTGTGCCATGCATTCGTGAAGCATCCATGGCGAAACT
>JAHDEP010000222.1 GCA_020628775.1 Rhizobiaceae bacterium
GCGCATTCAAAATGGCTTTCATGGGGGCAGTTCGCCACATGCCTCAGCATGCGTGAGAGGTTTTGTAATCGCTCGGCCTGCATCTCTAAATCTTCAGCTTTTTGAATCAGCTTATTTCGAGGCAGGGATTTCGTTACCGGGCGTTCGAGCAAGGCTGCGATCTCATTGAGCGTAAAACCGGCTGATTTAGCCAGAGTTATAAGCGCAAGCTCTTTGATAACCTCAGGCTCATATTGGCGCCGCAGACCATTGCGAGACACAGCTGCAATGAGCTGGCGTTTTTCGTAATATCGAAGCCCTGAAGTGCTGACGCCAGAGCGTTCGGCGACTTCCGCAATGTCCAGCAATTTTTCCATCAAAACAACTCCAAAATATATCTTGACTTAAACCAAGGTTCAAGTTGTAGGCAGTTATCTCGATTGATGCAATAGGTGATTTGATGATGGAAAATATCGAGACTAAACAAGACCAATATTTAACGAAAGCGCTTCTCGGACCATGTATTTCCATCGTCCTTGCAGCTTTGGGAATAAGCGCAGCTGCGGTTGTATTACCCGAGATATCTGGCGACTTTAAAAGTTCAGCCATGGATCCAAATCTTGTCGTTTCGACTTATGTTTTGGCTGTGACCGCGCTGATTTTGCCGATGGGTCGTGCAGGTGATGTTTATGGCAAACGCAATGTGCTAATTGCAGGTTTAGTGATATTTACGCTGGGTGTTTGCGCAGCTAGCCTTGCAACAAATCTTCAAGTTTTGGTCGCAAGTCGCTTAGTGCAAGGGGCAGGGGCTGCTGCCATGATGGCCATGCCCATGGCGCAGGTGCGCGAGATTGTCCCCAAAGGCCAAACAGGACGCTGGATGGGTGTTATGGGCACTATGTCTGCAATTGGCACAGCATCAGGCCCTGCGCTGGCCGGTATCATCGCCAGCAGTTTTGATTGGCGCGCAGTGTTTTGGTTGCAAATTCCGCTTGCCCTGTTCGCGCTTTTAATGTGCTTGGCATATTTAGCAAAAACCAAGTCGAACGGAGCTCAAAACACAATAGATTTCAAAGGCGCGATTGCGCTTATAATTTTCTTAGCAAGTCTTGTTCTTTTTTTGTCAGACATCAAACACGGGTTGGATTTAAGCACTGGATTGCTGATGGGTCTGTCAGCTTTTGCATTTATTTGTTTTATCGCTTTCGAGAAGCGATCGAACCCACCGCTCATTCCCATGCAGATGTTAAGCACAATAAAATTGCGCATCAGCCTCCTCTCAAATGTATGTGTTTCACTCATCATGATGGGTATCTTGATCGTCGGCCCATATTATTTAACGCTCGGTTTGGGGCTAACAACTGCGCAAATGGGATTTATCATGTCCATCGGACCCATCACAGCAGCACTAAGCGGCGTACCAGCGGGACGTCTGACGGAAAAAGTGGGTGCAGAACCTGCAACATTTATTGGCCTTTTTGGTATGATTACGGCAACCGCCGTTATGTCTTTATTGCCGTATGCGATTGGGCTCGTTGGATTTTTGATCGCCTTTATGATCTTAACGCCGAGCTATCAGGTCTTTTTGGCGGGCTTGAACACGTCTGTGATGCAAGACACATCGGACAAAGATCACGGCGTGACATCTGGACTGGTCAATCTTAGCCGGAATTTCGGTTTTGTGCTGGGCGCGAGCCTGTTCGGCATTATCTTTTGGTCAATTGTAGATTTAAACATCGGCGCGGAAGATGTTGCGAAAAATGTTTCGCTTGCGATGGCGGGAACCTTTTTGCTCGCCTGTTGCCTTGTTTGCGGGGCATCGGTGCTTTTGTTTATCTCTAAGCGATAGCAGTGCTAGAATTTTACCGATTGGCCCATTTCTCAGCAAGCCAAGGGGCAATAGCGATAAAGCCGATGATGACCGTCAAGCCTATCAGGACGTAAAGGAAATCAACGGTGTATAAAATTGTCAAACACGCAACGCCGATGGCTGCTAGAATGAGATAAAATTTTCGGCTGCGGCCTTTAAAAATTGCATTAAAGCGACGCTCGAAAAAGATAAACATCACCAAAAGAGCAAGACCAAGCACAATTGTTAGAATTTTGGTTAGCAAGGCGCGTTTCCTAATAGACGTTTCAGCACTTGTTTTAGCTGTGCTTTTGAGGCTTGGGAAGTAAAAGATTGAGAGTTTTTCTTTGTATTTGTGATGGCTAATACCTAATATTTGTTTTTACCGGTCCCAAAGAAATGATTGCAGATGGTCACGCAGAAAAGTAGCTCGCCAGAATTAGCGGAAGAAGCAGATGTGTCTCTTTTAGAGATCACCCAAGCAACAACGGCAGTTTTTGCTGATCTTTATTTCCGTATGCCATTCTTGTTTTTCATCAAACATGGCGAGAAAAAAGTGTCGCTTTCCAATGGTGATGAATTTTTGGGAAAGGCAGGGGATCTTATGGTGTTTCCGGCTGGGGCATCGGTGACGATGGAAAACAGGCCAATGTATGACAAAAGCTATCGCGCAGATGGTGTGGGGTTTAACACCAGATTGATTGATGACGTGTTTTCGGATCAACCGATAAATGCGCAAAAGCAGCAGGTTTATATCTTACGTGCAGAGGAGTATCAGCCATTTGAGATCTTGGAGCTGATCAAAGACACGTTGAATAATGAAAAACTCCCTCCGATCATACGCCGCCATCGATTGCTCGAACCGCTTTTGTGGCTCAAACAACACGGTGTGGTGCTAAAGGGTGACAGTGATGGTCAGCCGTTAAGCAAAATCAGGCGTATAATTGAACAAGACCTCAGCTACTCTTGGCGTGCCAATGATATTGCACAAATGTTGGCGATGAGCGAGCCGACTTTTCGTCGGTGGCTGGCGAAATCTGATTTGAGTTTTTCCAAAATTTTGAACAATTCGCGATTAGAATATGGCTTAAGTTTGTTGCAGACGACGGATATGCAGATATCGCAAATCGCGCTTGAATGTGGGTTTAAAACACCATCTCACTTTTCAGATAGTTTTCGAAAAAGGTTTAATATTGCACCGAAAATGATCAGATTTACAGATATATGATCGAATTTCGATATTTGTTGAGTGTTTCTCGGAAGCGGCCGTAAGTGGATTTTTCTAAGTTGGGTTTATCAATCAACCCTCAAAGGAAAAACAAATGAGACTTACAAAACTACTCGCAAGCGCAACCGTATTCGCAAGCATTGCCTTCGGTGCTTCAGCTGCTGATTTCCAACTTCAAAGCCAATCGATCGCAGAAGGAGCACAATTGTCCAGCGAATTCGTCTTTCAAGGCTTTGGCTGCGAAGGGGGCAACTTATCCCCGCAGCTATCTTGGGTAAATGCGCCTGAAGGCACGAAGAGCTTTGCCATTACTGCTTATGATCCGGATGCGCCAACAGGATCAGGTTGGTGGCACTGGAATGTTGTGAATATCCCAAGCGATGTGACATCTTTAGAAATGGGTGCAAGCGGCACTGATGAGATGCCAAAAGGCGCTCTAGAAATCACCAATGATTATGGTGCTCAAGGCTTTGGCGGCGCGTGTCCACCTCCTGGTGAAGTTCATCGCTATATCTTCACAGCGCATGCATTATCTGTTGAAAAAATAGAGCTGCCAGAGGGTGCAAGCAACGCTTTAACCGGCTTTATGATTGGCGCAAATACAATCAAAAGTGCAAATATTACAGCGGTTTATAACCGATAAGCATAGGCACCAATCGAGCCTAATAACGTATCACCTCGGCACTGAATTGTGCCGGGGTTTTGGTCGTGAAATACCCATAAAATGCCACATGAATGCCACATGAACATCACTTTCATGCCGCATTCAACCGCTCAACTATAGAACAGAACCATCGCAAACTAACGGGAACAAATTCTCCCGCCAAATGAAGGATGAAGACTATGACAGATGTAACGATTGAGTTGAGCACAAAAGACATTATCAGAGAGATCGTCATCACGGGCTTCATCGGCAC
>JAHDEP010000223.1 GCA_020628775.1 Rhizobiaceae bacterium
GCAACGTGTTGAAAACCAAACCATCGACGCTCCGCGCCACACCACCAGTGAGCTTTGTTTGCCCGACGAGCAGCTTATCCAAACGCTGTGTTCCAGTTTCGACAGATTGTGCTTCGCCATTGATATTAAGGTCGAACGCGCCGCTAAAAGGCTTTATTTTGCCCAGTGCTGATAAAGCGATACTGCCGTTTAAACGTTGATTGGTGACCGCAGAAAAGCTGTCCAAGTTCTCAGCTTCAAGGGCGATCTGGCCATCAAACGTATTTTGCGCATACAAACCGTTTGCCAACATATTGTAAGTTTCGCCCAAAATATTTAAGCGCGAAATTTTAAGCGGATTACCAGCGCTCCAGTCACCATCAAATTGAAGATCTATCTCACGACCCAAAGCTTCAGTAACGGCATCATCTTTTGCAAGTATCTGGGCAATTTTCCCGTCGATATCAAAACTAATTTCACGGGCATTTCTATCATCGGGATTTAGCACCGTCCCAAAAGCATCAATCCCAATTGAACCAAATGAAATATCTGAATTGATGAAATCACTGATGATGAATTTGCCGCCCCAGGTATTTTGGCGCAAAGCATCATAATTAATATCAATACTTGCCGATTGAATGGTTTGATCACCCGTTTCAGACGGGATGATAATCCGCTCACCTTCAGCGCTGTTCAAACCGCCTTTAACATTCAGCGCACTTAAAAACCCATCTGTTGTGGTCTTTGCGCTTGCGGAAAGTTTTACGGCTCCACTGGTAATGTTGGATTGTGTAAGGTGAATGCCGCCCGCATCTAAAACGACGAGCTCAGCTTCCAGATCACTGTTTTCACCAATTAGCGCGCGTTGACCAGGAGGTAATAATTTGCCAATTGGACCACTAAGGCTTGCATTGGCTTTAAGGCCTTCGTCGACATCACGAAGACTAACGATCCCATTTACTATGCGCTGATTATCGACATCAAATGACATCCCAACATCAAGTTCAGATAATGGTGCATCACCAATAACAGCGAGCGATACAGGCGGTTTTCCAGGAAGGCCAAGGGCGGAGGCCAAAATCCCGTTTTCTGGCTCTTTTAAGTTGATATCCAATGCGAGTGATTTCGCCGGACCATCATATTTTACAATTGCTTTTAATTCGCCCTGAGTTTCATCCGTGCGATTAATCAATAGATCAAGATCGACGGACCCCTCGTCCAATACAAAACTACCTTCAACACTGGCCTTAGCTGCAAGATCAAACACATCCTGACCAAATTCAACGAGGGGAAGGTCTAGCTTTTGCAACACAATTGCCACCGGCAATTCAGGGATTTGAAATGCACTACTTTCAGGTGATCGAGTTGCTTCTTCAGGCAAAGGTCTGCGAATAAAGTCGATATGTTCAGCTTCAAGCGTATCAACCACCAAGCGGCCTGTGATCAATGCTGAGCGTGTCCAGATCAATCTTGGTTTGGTGACTTCAAGCCAGACCCCTTGTTCATCGGCAATGGTGATGGATTGCAGCGACACATCTGAAGATAGCGAACCTTCAATGCCGTTAAGCCTGATCTGATAACTTGGAGAGGATATTTGTTCTTCAACATACTCGATCAAGGCTGAACGTTCATTATCTTGCGAGAACACAACAATTATGCCGACGAATAACGTAGCGACCAGCGCAAATCCGGTCAAAGCGAGTTTTTTAAAGATGGATAATTTCATGTCATCCCTCCTTTAAAACGCTTGCCCAATTCCGGCAAAAATGCCGAAATCTGGATCGCCTGCTTTTGGATTAATCGGCACAGCAACATCAAGCCGGATCGGACCGAGAGGGGTATAATAACGTGCGCCAACTCCCGCACTGACGCGGAAATCCTGCGAGAAATCGATAATTGGATCTTCGCCAACTATGCCACCATCGACGAATGCAACAGCGCCTAAGGTTTCGTTAAACTTATGGCGCACTTCAACGCTTGTCTCAAGAAGCGAGCGTCCACCCGATACATTGCCCAATCCATCGACAATCCCAACATTATTAAAGCCAAACCCTCTGATCGAACCGCCACCGCCGGAAAGATACAAGAAGTTTGTTGGCACTTGATCTCGCGGAGGCCCAAAGACTGACCCTACTTTTACGCGGGCGGCTAAAACTGTATCCCCATTGCGGTCGAGTTGTTGATATGCGCGCAATTCGGCATCAACTCGAACCCCGGCATTGCCATTTTCAAATTCGTAGAATGGTTTGACTTCGATTTTTGCAAGCGCATCTTTGCTTGGATCAACCTTGCTATCGCGACCATCATAGGCAATTTCACCGCTCGCGCCAATTGTGGAGAAATTTCGCGTACCAAAAGCATCTTTAAAGCGCGAATATTCGTAAAATCCACCGCCCGCAACATTTATCTTCCGGCTTAATTGATGCGTGAGTACAGAGGAAAAGCCGCCCGTCTCACCTTCAAAGGATGTGTTGAACTCGCGCTCTGCAAATATCTTTGTGACTGAATCTGTATTAGGGGTAAATACGCCTGGTTTGGTGAAGGTCGCGCTCAAGCTAAAATCAAGTTCATCTGCACTTGAACTTGAACCGATGCCACTAATCTCACCATCAAGGCGCAAACGCTCAGCGCGGCCAAACAAGTTTCGATTAAGCCAGAACGCGCTCACGCCGGCACCATCAGTTGAAGATACTGTTGCACCTAAACCAATGCGGCGAAGTTTTTTCTCGCGAACCTCAACATTGATTGGCACTTTGCCATCTTTGTCGACTTCATCACCGGTTTCGACTTTGCGCACGGAAAATACATCGAGTTTATCAAGTCGTTGTTTTGCATCCTCAATATCATCGGGATCGTATTCTTCACCCGTATTAAGCCCCGTCATATAGGCAACAAAGTCTTCGTCCATGCGTTCAGTGCCTTCAACGCTGGTCACTCCATAGGCAGCTTTCTCACCTGGATCGATGCTCAGATTTACATTGAGAATGTTTTTGTCATGTTGAGCTTTGACTGATTGCCCGCCAATTTTGGCGTGTGGATATCCTTGTTGTCGCCATTCCTCAACCGCTAATCGTCCGGCAATACCAACGCTGCGCGCCTTTGCGATATCTCCGCTTTCAACCTTTAGCGTATCTGGTCTTTCAACAACATCTTCGCCACCTTGCGGATCCGGTGCGCGGTTAAAAATATCAAATGTCCCAAATCGATAAATATTACCGGTATCAATCGAAAGCGTAACAATAGAATCATCGGGGAACTCAATCCCGGGCTTCATCGCAGATGCTTGAACGCCATTGACGAGGATTGAAATCTCACCACCGTAATAGCCCTCATTATAGAGCCCCGCTAAAAGACGACGATAATCACCCTTTGCGCGTGCTAACAGCCCCGCAGAACCTGCGACCGCCTTATCGCGCCCACGCCAAAGTTCCGATGCAGACTTAAGAGCAAGCTCTACTTCCTCTGTCACATCGCCACGTAGGTTTAAATCAACCTGATATGTTTTAGGATCAATGACATCTGCATCCTGCGTGGTTGTTTTACAATCACCGCTGATGCAATAACCGAATAAATCAAATGCATGGGCATAGTGAAGCGGCTGAACAACAAGCATTGTCAGACACAAAACCATCGATGTCGACCTGCTCATTGGCAAGGTGAAATCTCCAAACACGCGAGAATACTAAGTTACTCAAATACAATACCCAGCGATTATAGCAAATTCATGGTTAAAAATGGCTGAATGTAATATTTGAACAATGCATCTCAGCGTTAGACGAAACTCACGCAAGACACCAATCAAAGTGATGTGAGGTGGGTATGCAAAAGGTAATGAATGTCACTTGATAGACTTACACCGCTTTCTGAACGGAGCAGGTTAAATTCATCACAATTAGAAAGAAAAAGAGCGGTGGCTGGGGTACCTGGATTCGAACCAGGGATGCCGATACCAAAAACCGGTGCCTTACCGCTTGGCTATACCCCA
>JAHDEP010000021.1 GCA_020628775.1 Rhizobiaceae bacterium
GGATGGCAATGTCGGATCTGCGATGTCTTGTATAATGGCGGCGATAAGGATCAGGGCATGCCGAGTTTTATCTCGAAGGTCAAACAATTGAATCATGCACGCGCAGGCTTAAACACCGGGTTCACAAAGCGCGCCATTGATAAAGTCATCGATCTCAAGCAAGTTTTCATCGTAAAGTCATTATTGCTTTCGAGCACTTCATTGTCATTTGCGCAATCAGAACAAATCAATGCTGGCGGCATTGAGCCTGTTAAAGCCATGGGCTTATCCGCGTCATCGATGGATATTTTGTATTTTTCGATGATTATTGGCGCAATTTCCGCAACGATGATCTCAGCTGTTTGGCTTATCAGAGAGCGCGCTAAAATTGAGAATGAAAACACAAAATTACGGGCTCAGCTTCGTGAAGTGCAAGCGTCCAAAAACCGCTATAGCGCGTTAATTTCAGACTCAAACCAACGTCTCATAGTGTGGGATGGTGAAAGTGGACCGGCAGAAGCGCTTGGTGCTTTGCCAGATAGTGTGTCCGCACCTTCAGATTTAGAAGGTTTTTTAAAGTTTGATCAATGGCTTGATTTACAATGTGCTGACAAACTGAATAGAGCTCTGCAGAAACTAAAGTCCAACGCTGTCCGGTTTGACGAATTCGTAGAAACTGTTCGTGGCGATATGCTTGAAGTTCAGGGGCGTGTTTCTGGTGGCAGTGCATTTGTCAGATTCGTAGCGCTAAGCGATGTGCGTGAAGAACGTGCGTCCTTGAAATCAGAACGTGACCGTCTTGTCGGTGCATTAGAAACGTTTCAAAACCTGCTTGATATTATCGAGATGCCTGTGTGGATGCGCGGCAAAGATGGAAAGCTTGTTTGGGTCAATGAAGCATTTGCTCATGCAACAGAGGCTAAAAATCGACAGGATGCGATTGATCGCAATCTCGAGCTGCTTGGCATTCAAGCGCGGGAGAAAATTAAAGCGGAATCCACGCCAGAGCGTCCATTTTATGACAAAGTATCAACAGTGGTTCGTGGTGCGCGCAAGTTCTTCGATGTTGCGGATACAAAAAGCGCGACCGGTTCTGCTGGCTTAGCGGTTGATGTGAGCACAGAAGAAGCCATTCGCAATGAGCTTGAGAGCACGTTGCAAAGCCATATCAATGTTCTTAATTCGCTTTCAACACCGGTTGCGATTTTCGATAAGAACCAGCAATTGCAGTTCTATAATCAATCGTTCCAACAATTGTGGGAATTGGGCACTGATTTCCTAGCATCAAAACCTGACAATAATGCATTCTTTGAGCGCCTGCGTGCCGACAGTAAATTGCCGGATCAGCCAGGTTGGCATGACTGGAAAGAAGAAATGCTTTCAGTTTATCGCTCTGTTGAGCCAAGCCAGCATCTTTGGTACCTCGCCGATGGACAAACGGTGCATGTTGTTGCGAATGCCAATGCGCAAGGCGGCGCAATTTGGGTCTTTGAAAATCTAACTGAAAAAGTTGATCTGGAAACACGCTATAATCGTTTGCAGCAGGTGCAAGGCCAAACCATTGATAATCTGGCTGAAGGCGTTTGCGTGTTCGCATCCGATGGTACTTTGGCGCTGGTTAATCCAGCCTTCCGTGCACTTTGGGCGGTCTCAGAAGAAGACGTGCCGCAAGGTGCGCATATCAGAGCCTTGGTTCGAGCTTGTGAGAAATCTTATGAGAAGCCCGATGGCTGGCAACAATTTGCCGATATCATCACAAGTCTCGATGACACAAGACATAGCCATGATGGGCGTTTAGAGCTTGATACCGGGCTTATTCTTGATTTCGCGCTTGTGCCGCTTGCAGGCGGTTTAACCATGCTGACCTTTGTGAATATGTCCGATAGCGTGCGTGCTGAACGTATGTTGACGGAGAAAAACGAAGCGCTAGTAAAAGCTGAATCATTGAAGAATGATTTCGTGCATCATGTTTCCTATGAACTGCGCTCACCATTGACCAATATTATGGGCTTCACTGATCTGGTGAGAACACCTGAAATTGGCACGCTGAACGAACGCCAGTCTGAATATCTTGATCATATCGCAACATCCTCATCCGTACTTCTAACCATTGTGAATGATATTTTGGATCTCGCAACGGTCGATGCGGGCGTTATGAAGCTTGATGTAGATGAAGTTGATATCTCGAAATTATTCAAAGAGACCTGTGAGCAGGTTGCTGATCGAATGAAGGAAAATTCGCTCAATTTGAAAGTCGATCTGTCTAAAGCACCTGATCACATAAAGGGTGATCATCAAAGACTTAAGCAAATCCTTGTTAAACTTTTGGGTAATGCTGCGAACGCATCACCAAAAGGTGCAGACATTCTACTCGATTGCTTAGTTGATGGCGAAAACGTTGTCTTCCAGGTTAAAGATTTTGGTGCCGGAATTCCAAAAGAAGAAATCGACAAGGTTTTTGCAAGATTTGAATCTAAGGGTAAAAATGGTCACCGAGGCGGCGCAGGCTTGGGCCTTTCTATCGTCCAGAGTTTCGTTGGCTTGCATCATGGCGATGTGAAAATCGATAGCGTCCTGGAAGAAGGCACCACAGTGAGCTGCGTTCTGCCAATCGATTTTGAAAACCAAACAGAGGCTTCGCGCCGTGAAATTGGCTAAGGTAGGATCATTTGACTACCAAAGATCAGATATTAAAAATTGAACTTGAAAATGAGCGGGCAACACAACGCTTTGCTCAGGATCTGGCGCTAGCTATCTCTGTGGGTGATTGCATCACGTTATCTGGTGATTTAGGTGCGGGGAAAACAACCCTTGCTCGTGCTATTATCAGATCAATTGCCAATGATGAACATTATGAAGTCCCAAGTCCCACATTTACGCTAGTGCAGACCTATGAGTTGCGGCTGACAATAGGTCACTTTGATCTTTATCGAATTGGAGATCCTGAGGAGATATATGAGCTGGGTCTGGATGAGATATTAGATAGTGGCGTTGCGCTGATCGAATGGCCCCAAATGGCAGATGGTGAATTGCCAGATGGTTTAATAGAAATAAAACTATCTGGTATTGATCATGCGCGTACGTTGGAAATATCCGGCCCATCCGCATTTAAAGAGCGCTTAACCCGTTCATTGAAGATCCGCAACTTTGTAAATGATTGCGGCATGGAAGATGCTGATCGCTATTTCCTTCTTGGGGATGCATCAACACGGACCTATGAACGCGTGCAATTGGCCGATGAAAATCAGATGATCTTGATGAATTCGCCAAAACAATCTGACGGACCAATCATCAAAAACGGTAAAACCTATTCTGAAATTGCCCATCTTGCAGAAGATGTTGTGCCTTTTGTTGCTATAGCTGAACTGCTTAAAAAATATGGCTTGACCAGCCCGAATATATTACATGCCTCTGTTGAGGATGGCATCTTAATTGTTGAGGATTTAGGTGAGCAAAAACCAATAGATGAACAGAATATTCCGATACCGGAACGATATATAGCTTCTGCAGAAATGCTCGCTTTCTTACATAATAAACCACTGCCTGGTGTGCTTGAAATAGAAGGTGGATACACCCACTCATTGTCTAATTATGATGAAGATATCATGCAGATGGAAATTGAGCTGCTGCCTGATTGGTATTTGCCTTATAAAACTGGAAAAGCAACAGCGACAGAGACGAAAAACGAGTTTGTTTCGATATGGCGAGAGTTGTTTGCCAGATTAAAGCAGGCAGAAACATCCTTAGTGCTAAGGGATTTTCATTCGCCCAACATAATTTGGCAATCAGATAAAGATGGTATTGAGCGCGTTGGTCTTATTGATTTTCAAGATGCACTAATTGGCCCATCTGCATATGATCTTGCATCGCTCGCACAGGATGCTCGGGTTTTAGTATCGGAAGAGCTAGAGCAGGAAATCCTTAAAAAATACAGATCAATTCGGATCCAGAACGATAAAAACTTTGATGTCGAACGGTTTAATGAAGCCTATGGCATTATGGCAGCGCAACGCGCATCAAAGGTCATTGGTATTTTTGTGCGGCTCAAAGAGCGCGATGGTAAAGCACATTATCTGCAACATATTCCCCGCATTGAAGATTATCTTCACAGGCTGGATCAATATCCGGTGTTGAAGCCATTACAAGATTGGCTAGAGAAGTACCAGGTTCTATAATCGGTGGATTAATAACGAATCAGCAGGTTTATCCGGTTTTGAAAACAGCAATCATTTTGGCGGCAGGTCTTGGAACACGGATGCGGCCTTTGACGGAGAAAATACCAAAACCTTTGGTATCTGTCGGCGGTAAGCCTTTGTTGCAATATTGCTTTGATAATCTGGAAGATGCAGAATTTGAAAAAGCCGTGGTCAATGTTCACTATCTGCCTGATCAGATCATTGATTTTACCAAACAAGCTAAACAGTCTTTTCAAATTAGCATTTCCGATGAGCGCGATGAATTGCTTGATTCAGGCGGCGGTATTGTCAACGCGCTCAATCAACTGGGTGATGCTCCGTTTTTGCTCTTAAATGCTGATACTTTCTGGCTAGATGACCCAAGTGAAGACCAGAAAAATACCAATATGTTGGTAGATCGATTTGATCGAGATGAAATGGATATTTTATTATTGGTAGTTCCTTTAGCGCGCACCACTGGTCATCATGGGAAAAGTGACTTTAACATCGATGAACACGGTAGATTATCAAGGTTTCGCGGAACAACGCCGGAATCTGTTATTTACGCAGGCGCTGCGATCATTAATCCCAGGATCTTTGATCATATTTCAGAACGTAAGTTCTCATTAAATCAATGTTTTGATGAGGCAATCGAAAAAGGTCGTTTGTTCGGGCATATTATGCATGGGCATTGGATAACGGTGGGTACAGTGGAAGCTATCAACGATGCTGAAGATGCAGTGAAGGCTTTTGCCAGTGGGTGAGATCATCGGCCAGCAGCGGGAGACCCCCAATCTTTTTACCATCCCACCGGGTGTGCCATTTCTTGAAACTTTCGCAAAGAGCTTAATGCAAGGGGACATGCTAAGCTCTTTTAGCTACGATCCTGAGCAACCGCATCAATTGGCGCGTTGCCGGATTTATGTTCCCACTCGGCGAGCGGCGCGTGCGCTAAGATCAGAATTTGCAGATCAGATTGGCCATCAATCTGTCATCTTGCCTGACATTCGAGCGCTGGGTGAAGTCGACGACGATCTTGGTTTTTTTGATAGTGGATCATCTCAAGATCTTTCTCAGGATGAGCCGATATCTAACGTCCAAGCCATGCTGATATTAGGCGAATTAATTTTAGCTTGGAAGAAAGCGCTGCCCAAAGCATTTAGTGAACAATTGCAATCTGTGCCACTTGTTGCACCGGCTAATCCATCAGATGCATTATGGTTAGCTGCAGAATTATTGACCTTGCTTGAATCTTCGGAAAGTGAAGAGATTGACTTTGGCAGGATTGATGGGATTAATCTCGACGAACATGCTGAATGGTGGCAATTAACGTTAGAGTTTTTGAAAATTGTCCGCGAATACTGGCCGGAAAGATTAAAAGAAATTAGACGGCAAAGTAATGCGCGTCATCAAGTTGAACTCCTAGATCGACAAACTGAGGATTTAATGGCTAATGGTCATGATGGGCCTGTCATTGTTGCAGGATCAACGGGTTCCCTACCTGCTACAGCGCGTTTGATTAAAGCGGTATCTGTTTTACCCCAAGGGGCTGTGGTGCTCCCGGGATTAGACCAAGATATGCAGTCAGATGAATGGTCATATATCTTCCGCTATGCAGATGATCAGAAAAAATTTGCACCTTCTGAACAATTAACGGCCGTTGTCACGCAGGGGCATCCACAATTTGGTTTGGCACGATTGTTGTTTCGCATCGGGCTTAAAGTGCCAGACATTTATCATATCCCAAATTTAGGCAATGAGACGTCAGAACGACAGGCAAGACGAAAAATAATAACCAAAGCCATGTTGCCATCTGCAATGACGACAATATGGGCGAATGCGGCACAGATTGATCGTGAGCAGGAGCTTATCTCTTTTGGCAGTGTCAGTCTGCTTGAAGCGGGAAATGACCGGGAAGAAGCGGCGGCAATTGCAGTTGCCATGCGTTTGGCGCTTGAAAGTTCGCAAGGTAAAGAAAAGCGCAATGTAGCGCTCGTAACACCTGATCGAAATCTGGCGCACAAAGTATCGATCGAGTTACAAAAATACGGCATTATGGCGGATGATTCAGGTGGAAAATCCCTAGCACAATCGCAGATCGGAACGCTGTTAATGCTGACGCTAAATTCAGCCTTGGGTACACCTGATCATGCAGCTCTTGCATCACTGATAAAACATCCATTTACCCAGTTAGGCATCGATCAAGAAAGCAAAGCCAGAGCAGTTTCTGTGATTGAAAGAATTGTTCTTCGCGGTGCAAAGCGGAATTATCGACCACATCAGTTATTGGATGCACTTAACGATTATTTACTGAACCTTGATCAACAAACGCATGTCCCGATATGGCGGCGAAACATCAGTGATGAAGAGATACAAACCGCAATTAATTTAGCCGACAAATTAAAAATTAGCTTTACACTGTTTTATACAGATCATGCCGATCAAGAGCTTCAACCTGATACGCATTTAACGGTTGCGCAATGGACGAAGAAAACGATCAATCTGCTCGAAGCCCTCACCTATTCGCCGACAGACGATTATCTAATTTGGGATAGTGAAGCGGGGCAAAAGCTTGTTGCGCTCCTTGAGGAAATCGTATCCTGCCCAAGCGAGATGCAAGTTACGGGTCGCGAATGGCTGCAGATGCTCGAACCATTGTTAAGTGGGCAAGTTGTTAAACCAAAAACAGGTAGTCATCCAAGTGTAATGATATGGGGTGCTCTTGAAGCACGATTGCAGGATGTTGATACGATTATTCTTGCAGGCTTGAATGAGGGTATTTGGCCAAATACATCATCGAATGATCCATTTTTATCGCGGTCGATGAAAGCTGAAATAGGTCTTGAACCACCCGAGCGTCGGATTGGTCTAGCGGCTCACGATTTTCAAATGGGAATGGGTGCGCAAAACGTCATATTAAGCCGATCCAAAAAATCAAATGGCGCACCAACTGTTGCTTCTCGTTGGGTTCAACGTTTATGCGCGGTGCTAAGCGCTGATACGGTCAATGCCATTCAAGCCAGAGGTGACGAGTTGATCGGGTTTTCCAATGCCTATTCAAATGGCGTATCCGCTCCCATTGCACAAAGACCGGATCCTAAGCCGGATGCTGATTATCAGCCCAAAAGCTATTCATTCAGCGAGGTTTCGACTTTGCGGCGCGATCCATACGCCGTTTATGCAAAACGCATTTTGCAATTGCAGCCTTTTGAGAGTTTTTCAAATGAAGCTGATCTGCGTGCAAGAGGGACTATTTTCCATGCTGTTCTGGAGGAATTTTCACATGAGATTTCAAATCATGATCCGAAAGACCTAGAGCCATTATTAACTGAAATTCTGGCACGTAATTTTGCCGAAAGCGGCTTGCCTCCCGAGATCGTCATTTTATGGAACGATCGTTTTTCAAGATTAATCAAGCCATTTGTTAAGTGGGAAATTAGCCACGGTGAGGATGTGACATCAAGAAACGTTGAAGCATCCGCTGCATGCCGATTGCCTGGTGAGGTTGATTTTCGACTAACAGGCCGAGCCGATCGCATCGATATTATGGATGATGGGTCCGTTGATATTATCGATTTTAAAACCGGTACCAGCCCATCTGCAAAAGAAGCGCGTAGTCTTTTGGATCCTCAATTGCCACTTGAGGCATATGCGGTCATGCAATCAGGGTTTAAGGACATTCATTCAAACAAAGTTCGAAGCTTAAAATATGTGCGCTTAAAACCGGCGGACCAACTAATTGTTGATCAGGTGGAAGCCAAGCCGACACGCAAAGAACCCGAGCCGCTTTCTGCAGAGCAATTGGGTCAAAAGGCGGCTGATGAGTTATCGCAATTATTGCATGAGCTTTATGCCAATAAGATTGGTTTTAAGTCGCGGACAATTCCAAAAATGGATCGAGATTACACAGGAGACTACAATCATTTAGCGCGCGTATCAGAATGGTCAGTCGCCGAAGCAGCAAGTGATGATGGTGAGCATGGTTGAGCAATCCCAAGCCATAAAGCTGATTGGAGAAACAACCAGCAAGCAGATGCGTGCTGCAACGCCTCAAATTTCCGCGTGGGTATCAGCCAATGCGGGATCAGGGAAGACCCATGTGCTGTCCCAGCGTGTTGTCAGACTTTTGCTGAACGGCACGCCGCCATCTGCGATCTTATGTTTGACCTATACGAAAGCTGCGGCTGCGGAGATGTCACTTCGAATTTTTGACATTCTCGCTAAATGGTCGCAAATGAGCGAGGAAGCTCTTCATGAGGAAATCTCTAAGATAGAAAGTTCGCCGGCTAATCAAAAGAAGATTGCATTTGCGAGAACGTTGTTTGCTGCGGCGTTGGAAACTCCGGGTGGGCTCAAAATTCAGACCATTCACGCTTTTTGTGAATCGTTGTTACATCGCTTTCCACTTGAGGCAAATGTCGCCGGACATTTCCAAGTTTTAGATGATGCAGCGGCGGAAGATCTGCAAACCGAAGCGCGCAGTGTTATTTTAAATCAAGCGTCAAAAGATCCAGTAAAACCAGTTGCAAGGGCAGTTGATACCATTCTTGAGCAGGGTGGAGAGCCAGCGCTTGATGATTTGATCGGTAAGTTTATTTCGATGCGTCACGCATTGTCAGATTTTATCTCGTTTTCAGAGGCAAAATCAGGATTAAGATCAGAAATTGCTCAGCGATTAGAAATAACCGTTGAAGATGACGATCCCTATGCGGGTTTTTGGCCACTTCCGACAATGCCCGATGATCAGATTGAAGCATATTATAGCGCGGCACTAGATGGAAAAAATAAATCTCCGAAAGACTTCGCCAGCTGTTTGATGGAATGTAAAAAGGCTGGCACCAATGAGCGCAAGTTCGAGGTTCTATGCGCAGGGTTTCTAACTCAGGCTGGAAAACCGCGTAGTTTAAAAAATGCAGTTTCAAAAGACATTTTGGCGATGCTGCCTGATATGCCTGAGCGTCTGGAAGCGGTGAACGAACAAATAAACGCTCAACTCGATTATCTAAAACGACGTGCTTGCCTTGATGTAACAGAACAAGCGCTGATTTTGGCGGAGCAATATATTGCGACATATGAAGGCTTAAAGCGCCGAAAGGCGATGCTCGATTATGAAGACCTGATTGTCAAAACTGAGCAGCTGCTGTCAAAAAATGGCGCGGGCCCTTGGGTGCATTATAAACTTGATCGCGGGATTGATCATATTCTGGTTGATGAAGCACAGGATACAAGCCCTGTGCAATGGCGCGTTATTCAATCTTTAGCCGACGAATTTTTTACAGGCGTTTCCTCACGCGAGCTTGATCGTTCAATGTTCGCTGTGGGTGATGAAAAGCAATCAATCTACTCATTTCAGGGTGCGCGTCCTGAACGTTTTGATCAAGAGCGACGGCAAACGCAAAAGCGAGCGAAAGATGCTGAGAAAACTTTTGAATCTATTTCATTGCGGGTATCGTTTCGTTCAACTTCGGAAGTATTGGATCTGGTCGATCTGGTTTTTGCCGATCATGATGCAAAACGCGGCCTAACCTATTCAGACGATAATGTGTTGCATGAAACGGTTCGGCAAAATGCACCTGGCCAAGTTGAATTATGGCCGATGCTTGCAAAAGAACCCACACAAGAAATGGAGAGCTGGTTAGAGCCATTTGATGCGGTTGCTGAGCGCGATCCGATCAATATCTTATCCCAACAAATCACCTCTGTTCTCGATAGCTGGGTCAATAAAGAAGATATTCTGGATCAAAAGACCAAGAGCTTTAGAAAAATTCGTGCAGGCGATATCCTAATTTTGGTTCGCAAACGCGATGCTTTTGTCCCCACATTAATGCGCACGATCAAGTCCACGACAAACATCGCGGTCGCCGGTGCAGATAGATTAAAATTAACCGATCACATTGCGGTTCAGGATTTGATGTCATTGGGACGCGTTGTCTTACTCTTAGAGGATGACTTATCGCTCGCTTCGTTGCTTAAAAGCGCTTTTTTCAATGTGAGCGAGGAGCAATTATTTGATCTTTGTGCAAAGCGAGACAGGAACGTTTCTGTTTGGTCGGAGTTGAAAAATCAAAGCCAAACAGATCCATTCTGGACGAAGATTTACGAACAAATTTTAGAGTATCAGAGATTATCTACGCAAAGCTCTGTGCACGGGTTTTATAGTCAAGTTTTAGAAGTTTTAGGCATGCGAGATACCTTCCTTCAAAGGTTAGGCCATGAGGTTATCGATGTCTTGGATGAATTTTTAGCGCTGGCGCTCGATCATGATCAAAATGGCACGTCCAGTATGCAAATGTTCCTCGATCAGCTTGAAAGCGCCCAGCCTGAAATTAAACGGGAACAAGAACAAAGCCTTGATGCGGTTAGAATTATGACAGTTCACGCGTCAAAAGGCTTAGAAGCACCGATTGTCTTTTTAGTTGATCCCGGAAGCGCTGCGTTTCATTCATCTCATATGTCGTCTATTCGGCTATTAGATCCGCCGGATCATCAATCAGATTTTCCAAAATGCCCACTTTGGGTCCCGGGCTCTTCTGTCGAAAACACTAAAACGGATGAGATAAAAGCTGCTGCTGAATATATGGCTGAGGAAGAATATCGTCGCCTATTATATGTTGGATTAACCCGTGCAGCCGACCGTCTGGTGGTCTGTGGTTATCGTGGCACTCGCGAACCTTCAAAGCCAACCTGGCATATGTTGGTTGAGGGCGGGTTTAATCGTGCCGAACCCGAAATGAAACAGGAAATTACTTATGATCTCGATGGTATATCATGGGATGTGCAACGCTTTACCCGGACAATGTCGCAAGACATAATTGCTCAAGAAACGCCACTCACACCGCAGGATAAACCAACTCCCAAACGCCCAGATCTATTAGATAGACCAATAGAGAAAATTGAGGGATTGCCGCGTCCGCTTGTGCCTTCCGGTGCATCGGTCTTAATCAACGGGGACGAAAGTGCAAATCACAAGGCATCACCATTTGCGAAAAGTGATGATGGCAATATTAGTGCCATAGAATATGGCAAAGCCATTCACCGATTATTGCAGGTTTTGCCGAATTTGGATCAGGATAGTTGGCGGACAAATGCTGAGAATTATCTTCAAAACCGGCTGCCTGAACTTACAAGTTCAGATAAAGAGGAGATGATCGACAGCGTTATAAACGTGATGGCTGATCCCAAATTTGCACCTATTTTCTCATCTGATAGCGCCACAGAGTTCTCCATAATGGGAAGTTTGATGATCAAAGATGAAGAGCGTATTGTATCAGGACGCATAGACCGACTTGTTGTGCAGGATGATCGACTTCTAATCGTTGATTATAAGACCAATTTCATAGCACCAACCACAGTTCGCGATATTTCGGCTTCGTACATTGCTCAATTGGCCATCTATCGGGCTGTGCTGCAGCCATTATACCCCAATAAGACCATTGAAGCGGGTCTACTTTACACAAGAACACCCAAAATCATCGAGGTGCCAGAGCATATACTTGATAAAGCAATGCAAGAATTAAGTTCAAAATAGTGTGAGCTACTTGAAACGAGAACTATTATAGCTCACATATAGGCCACGAAATAAGTTTAAAGGAGCGCCAAATGGCTACCGTAACAGTGACGAATGAGAATTTTCAGTCTGAAGTATTAGAATCAACGACACCAGTTGTTGTGGATTTTTGGGCAGAATGGTGTGGGCCATGTAAGATGATTGCACCAAGCTTGGAAGAGATCTCAAACGAAATGGGCGACAAAGTGAAAATCGCTAAGTTGAACATTGATGAGAACCCAGACCTTGCAGCGCAGTTTGGCGTTCGCTCTATTCCAACTTTGGCAATGTTCAAAGGTGGTGAAGTGTCAGACATTAAAGTTGGCGCATTGCCAAAAACTGGCTTGTCATCATGGATTGGTGACGCGATCTAATTCGCTATAAATTTTATGATGAAACCCGCGATGAAAGTTGCGGGTTTTTTTATGCCTATTGCGGCGGCGTTCCGTTTTGGGCCAATGCATCACCAACAAGATACAGCGAACCGCAGATTAAAATACGCGGCGGTGTTTTATGATCAGACGATCTATGCAGCTGCGAAATCGTTTCAAGCGCTGTTGCAAGATCATCATTGGACTTAGCGGTCAGACCCGATTGTTTTGCGATCTCAGCTAAATCATCTTCAGGGATCCCCGCATCTGATGTGACGACAGGGATTGTAATAATTTGCTCTACTTTGCCAACGAACTTTTCGAAAAAGTCATGCGGTTCTTTGGTGTTGAGCATTGCTGAGATGAGATAGAATGGCCGCGTATCCATCTGTTCAATCGAATTAACAATGATATTCGCAGCATCGGGATTATGCCCGCCATCTATATAAATCTCTGCATCCAAGCCCGAGATCAAATCAACCAAGTTACCTTTTGGTAATGGCTGCATACGACCTGGCCAGTAAACGCTTTTCATTGCCGTTTCTGCCGAAGACTGCGTGACAGTAAACCCAGCATCCTTAACTGCACGGATTGCTGTTGCCGCATTTGCATATTGATGTTGCCCGATAAGATTAGGTTTCGGTAAATCCAGTAATCCAGCGTCATCTTGATAAACAAAACGGCCATGTTCTTCAAAACCGGCAAAGTCCTGACCAAATACGGAATAAGCGCTACGGTTCTTCTCAGCTTGGGTGATGATAACATCTAAAGCATCGTCAAAAGGCTGCGCGCTTATGATAGTCGGGCAGTTTTTCTTAATGATCCCTGCTTTTTCAAATGCGATTTTTGCCGCAGTGTCGCCGAGCAGCATTTGGTGATCAAGAGATACCGGCATGATGATGCTCGCCGCTGGATCAGAGATCACATTGGTTGCATCAAATCGTCCACCCAGTCCAACTTCAATGATAGCAACATCAGCTTCATGTTCTGAAAAGAGCAAAAACATGACGACCGATAAAATCTCAAAAACTGTAATCTCCGCGCCATCATTTGCTTCGGCAACACGCGCGATCGCATTGGCCAAAACATGGTCTTCGACGAGTTTGCCGCCATCCTCATGGGCTAATCTAAAGCGTTCATGCCAAGATACGAGATGAGGCGAAGTGTGGACGTGGACTTTATAACCTTCCGCCTCTAAAAGCGCGCGTGCAAAAGCGGTAAATGAACCTTTGCCATTGGTGCCAGCAACATGCAGCACAGGTGGTAATTTATTCTGAGGGTTATCGAGTTTTGCTAAGAGCCCGGTAATTCGATCCAATGACAGATCATACCCTTTCGGGTGCAAGGACATCAGCTGATCAATAAGCTGATCAGCTGTCATAAGATTATGATTGTTCATAATTTATGCCTTGGCGTCTTCACCCGCATTTTCAGAAACCTCGGCAGTCGCCTGATCAGCATCTGCTACAACAGTTTCATCTGCAGCCGATTCAGCTGACACAGCTTCTTCGCTCTCATCCGGCAATGCAAGAAACTCTTCAGGCTTTGCTGGCTCTTTAGCCAACATACGTAGAATACGAGCGAGTGTTTTTGGTAATTCATGACGGTGAACAACCATATCCACCATGCCATGCTCAACCAGATATTCAGCAGTTTGGAAACCTTCAGGCAATTTCTCGCGAATGGTTTGTTCAATCACTCGTTTACCAGCAAAACCAATTTCAGCACCCGGTTCAGCAATGTGGATATCACCAAGCATCGCATAGGAAGCCGATACACCACCCGTTGTTGGGTTGGTAAGCACCACGATATAAGGAAGGCCAGCTTCTTTGAGCATCTCAACAGCAACTGTCGTGCGCGGAAGCTGCATTAAGGACAAAATCCCTTCCTGCATGCGTGCACCACCTGAAGCCGGGAACATCACCAACGGGCATTTTTCTGCGATTGCGCGTTCAAAAGCTTGAATGATTGCTTCACCCGCGGCAATGCCAAGCGAACCACCCATAAAGTTAAAGTCATGCACACAAGCAACAAGCTTGACGCCATCAACTTGACCCAGACCAGAGACAATTGTGTCTTCAAGATCAGTGCGTGCGCGATAATCGCGCAAGCGATCTGTATATTTCTTTGAATCGCGAAATTTCAGCGGATCCTGAACAACTGTTACGTCGGCTAATTGTTCATAACCATCGTCAAACAAATGGGCCAAACGTTCTTTGGCCTTCATCTTCATATGGTATTCAGAACCTGGAACAACAAAATGGTTTTCTTCAAGGTCTTTATGAAAAACCATCTCGCCTGTCGTTGGACATTTGATCCATAGATTCTCAGGTACATCACGACGACCCAACATAGAGCTGATTTTTGGTCTGACGTAGTTTGTAATCCAGTTCACGCTAAATTCTCCAATTTCGTCTCGTCTATTTGGTGTTTTTATGAGACTTTTTCAATACGTGCGTTCGCAACACCTTGTGCAAGTTCTTTAATCAGCGTCGAAACATTTGAGATTGTTTCAGCTGTGGCAGCACCATTTTCATCCAATGAATTTGCAATTTGGCTGACAATGGCTGAGCCAACGACCACACCATCTGCATCCGCGCCAATAGCTTGGGCTTGCTCGGCTGTTTTCACACCAAAGCCGACACAAATTGGTAGTTCGGTGTGAGACTTAATGCGTTTAACGGCTTCAGAAACATTTGCAACTTCTGTCAGCGCTGATCCAGTAATACCATTCATCGACACATAATAAACAAAGCCAGATGTATTGTTGAGTACTGTTGGTAGACGCTTGTCATCCGTTGTTGGTGTCGCAAGGCGAATAAAGCTAATGCCTTTATCGAGTGCTGGGATGCACAATTCATCGTCCATCTCAGGTGGCAAATCGACAACGATTAAGCCGTCAATTCCAGCATCAATTGCGGCATCTAAAAACGCATCCACACCATAGATATAAATCGGGTTATAATACCCCATCAACACGATCGGTGTATCTTGATCATCTTTGCGAAATTCCTTGGCAATATTCAAAGTCTTCTGCAAAGTTTGACCACCTTTTAGCGATCTGCGAGCAGCCATCTGAATGGCTGGTCCATCTGCCATAGGATCTGAAAACGGCATGCCGAGTTCAATGACATCCGCACCTGATTGCGCAAGCGCCTTCATAATGCCAACAGAGCTATCAAAATCAGGATCACCACCCATGAAATATGTCACAAGTGCAGGGCGGTTTTGCGCTTTTAATTCCGCAAAGCGTTTATCCATACGTGCTGTCATTTTTATAGCTCCACACCCAAATGCTTACCCACGGTGAAGACGTCTTTATCGCCGCGTCCACATAGGTTCATAACGATGATTTTGTCTTTATCCATTTTTGGTGCGCGTTTCATCACTTCCGCCAAAGCGTGGCTTGGTTCTAGCGCAGGAATAATGCCTTCAACGCGTGTTAATAGCTGGAAAGCCTCTAGCGCTTCGTGATCCATAATAGGCACATATTCAACACGGCCAGTATCTTTTAACCATGAATGTTCAGGGCCAATACCTGGATAATCAAGACCCGCTGAGATCGAATGACCTTCTTCAATCTGGCCATCGTTATCTTGCAGTAGATATGTTCTGTTGCCGTGAAGAACCCCAGGGTTACCTGCAGTTAGTGATGCGCAATGCTCATCTGTATCAAGACCTTTACCACCGGCTTCAACACCAACGATTTCGATATCTTTGTCATCAAGGAATGGGTGGAAGAGACCAATCGCGTTCGAACCGCCACCAACAGCTGCAACAAGCATGTCAGGCACACGACCTTCAAGCTCTAGCATCTGCTCGCGTGTTTCTTCACCAATAACAGATTGGAAATCGCGAACCATTTCTGGATAAGGGTGCGGACCAGCTGCCGTTCCGATGATATAATAAGTATCTTCAACATTGGTCACCCAATCGCGCAATGCTTCATTCATTGCATCTTTAAGTGTGCCATTACCAGCAGTAACCGGAATAACTTCTGCGCCCAACAGTTTCATACGAAATACATTTGGTGCCTGACGTTCAACATCGGTTGCACCCATGTAAACAACACATGGCAAACCAAAACGCGCCGCAACGGTTGCTGATGCTACACCGTGCTGCCCAGCACCGGTTTCAGCGATAATGCGCTTCTTACCCATGCGTTTTGCAAGGAGAATTTGACCCAAGCAATTGTTGATCTTGTGGGAGCCGGTGTGATTGAGCTCATCGCGTTTGAAATAAATCTTCGCGCCGCCCAGTTCTTCAGTTAAACGTTCAGCAAAATATAGCGGGCTAGGGCGACCGGTATAGTGCTTGTTCAAATTTTCCAACTCTTGTTTGAAAGACGCATCCGTTTTTGCAAAATCCCAATGCTCCTGCAAATCAAGAATAAGTGGCATGAGTGTTTCAGCGACAAAGCGCCCACCATAAATGCCAAAACGCCCGTCTTCGTCAGGGCCTTCCCTGAGTGAGTTAGGTAATGATTGTTGGTTCACGCGTTTCTCCTAGGATCCAAATTACGAACATGATTTGATAGCGTTAAAAAAGCCATCCATCAATTCTTTATCTTTTACGCCCGGTTTTATTTCTATCCCCGAAGAGACATCCATTCCAATTGCGTGTGTGTTGTTTATCGCTTCACACACATTTTGAGCATTTAGCCCACCTGATAACATATATTCAACACTTTGATCTAAGCTTTCTAATAGGCTCCAATCAAAGGATACACCATTGCCGCCTGGTAATTCAGAACCCTTCGGCGCTTTCGCGTCAAACAGCATGCGATCAGCAATGCCGATATAAGGTTTGACCTTTTCCAAATCATCCGCATCTTGAATGGAAAAAGCTTTCATTACAGGCAGATTATAACGAGCTTTAACCTCACTAACGCGCTCTGGTGTTTCAGAACCATGCAGCTGCATCATGTCAGGTTTTAAAACGGTATTAATCTCATCGAGATATTCATTGCTGGCATTCACCGTAACGGCGACAATTTCCGATTTTCCGCGCGCTGGTACTGCCGCTGCCGCAGCTTCATCAGGGGAAACATGACGGGGGCTTTTTTCAAAAAAAATGAAACCGATTTGGTGGGCACCGTTCATTGTCGAATGGGACACCATATCAGCAGTTTTCAGGCCGCAAGTTTTGATCAGCATAGTCATAGATTTGGCAAGTGCCATGATTTTCGCTCAGAGTCGAGACATTTGATGAAATTGCGGTAAATACCTAGCAAAAACCGCCCGGATTTGGCTAGTTAAAATCGATGGAATGCAACAAACTGCCATTTTTTTTGAGCCACTTTTTACCTTCTTGCATATGTGGGCACAAACTTTCGCATAATTGCCAAAATTGCGGCTCGTGGTTCATCTCAACCAAATGCGCAACTTCATGTGCGGTTAGATAATCGAGCACATATGATGGCGCCATGATGATACGCCAGGAATACGATAATTTCCCATCAGATGAGCAAGAGCCCCAGCGGCTGCGCGTATCGCGCAACGTGATGGATTTATAAGGCTTACCAAGTTGTTCTGCATGATAACTGGTAAATTTTTCCAAGTCTTGACGCGCCTGCTTCTTTAAATAGTCAGCAATACGCCGATTTAAGTGTTCTTCACCGCCTGAGACACGAAGGATGTGCCTGTCCCCATCGCTAACTGCTTCGGTAACACCACGGATTTCACCTGTGCGTTCGATTATGTGGTCGACACCGCGAATAGGAATGGTATTGCCTTCAGAAAGGCCGCTTTCTTTGGGGAATTTTGCTAGTTTGGTCAAAATCCAACCATGGTATTTTTCCAAAAAGTCAGAGATCTCACTTTCCGGCAGATGCGGCGGAACAGTTAAGCTTAAACCACGCCCTCCGGGGTCAATACGAAGCGTGATCCGTTTTGCGCGCTTGTTGGGCTTAATCTTAAGCGGCAACATGCGATCACCGACTTCCAGCATACGCTTGGTCGGTAACGGTTCAGATCTCTTTTTCGCAAATGAAAACATATTGTTATTTTATCTGATTCGTATTTTTCCGTGAAATTTCTTTCGCGCATGAAAAACGGCGCTTCTCAGCGCCGTCTCATATTAAAAACCATCAATACTACTTCGTCGTTTTTGGTACTGAGCTTTTTTTCTTAGACTTCTCTTCCGATTGCTTGCGGCTTTTCATAAAAGCATCAAACTCTTCGCGGTCACGCGCTCTGCGCAAATCGCGCATATGTGCATCGAACTCTTCGCGCATCTTATCAAGTTTACGGCGCTCTTCATCAAGGCGGTCTAACTCTTCTTCGCGCCATTCATCAAATGCAACATTTCCAGAACGGTAATGTGCGCCTGAACGACCATAGCGATGATCTGTTGAACGACGACAGGATTTGAAAAATCCATCCGTTGCATGATTAACTTCGGTTTTAAATTCGTTTAGCCGATCGCCCCACAAAATATAAGCAAGCATCGCAAGACCCAATGGCCAAAAGACCATGAAACCCAGCACCATTAGCGCAATCGTTGCGGGCGTCCATGCAGGTCGTATTAAGGCAGACTGTGTCATTTCTTAGTAATCCTCATCAGCTTTAGAGCACAAATATTGTCCTCTTACTTACATAGATGTGGTGAGAATTTTATGTTGTTTCAAGACAAATTGTCCGAATTTTCAGTGATTTTGATCAGATTTCAAGCTGAAAAAAACAGAAAATAGACGTAATTCAGGTACTTAGACAATGTCGTAAAAAAGCATCAATAATGCTGTTTAAGCGCTCTTTTTATCCAAATTTCCAATGAAATCTAAAATCATTGGTGAAATTTCTGAGCGGAAACGTGAGCCGTTAAACACCCCATAGTGACCAACATTAGGTTGTACATAATGCTTACGTTTTGTCTTTGGGATATTTGGACAAATCGTTTGAGCAGCTTCTGTTTGGCCTACTCCTGAAATGTCATCGTTTTCACCTTCAATGGTCAAAAGCGCACATTTTTTGATGGCTGTCGTATCGATCAGCTCACCACGGTGCATCATCTCACCTTTTGGAAGAGAGTGTTTGATAAACACAGTATCGACCGTTTGGAGATAGAACTCTTCGGTTAGATCCATAACCGCAAGATATTCGTCATAAAAGTCACGATGTTTCTCAGCCGTTTCGCCATCACCCTTAACAAGATTGAGGAAGAAGCCTTGTTGGGCTTCCATGTGCTTATCGAGGTTCATCGACATAAAGCCCGATAATTGCAGGAAGCCAGGATAAACACGGCGTCCGACACCTTTCAGCGGCCAAGGCACAGTCATAATGACATTATCGCGGAACCAGGACAGTGGTTTTGATTCAGCCAATTCGTTCACTGCAGTTGGATTAACGCGTGTATCAATTGGTCCACCCATCAATGTCATGGAGCGCGGGATGTTCTTTTCTTTCTTGCTTTCCATTAATGCAACAGCTGCAAGAACTGGAACTGATGGCTGGCACACAGCCATGACATGTGTATCTGGTCCAAGGGTGTTGAACATATCAACTAAATAATCGACATAATCATCAAGATCGAACGTACCGCTTGATTGTGGTACAATCCGCGCGTCCGTCCAGTCAGTGATATAGATCTCTGCATTTGGCAAAAGCGTTTCAACAGTGCCGCGCAGCAAGGTGGCATAATGGCCAGACATCGGCGCAACAATTAGGATTTTTGATTGTTTTTTGTGGTTTTTTGGCAGATCACGTTTGAAATGAATGAGATCGCAAAATGGTTTTGACCAAACCACATGCTCTTCAACACTCACAGGTCCTGAAGTCGTCTCAGTTGTTTCAATACCAAAATCTGGCTTGCCATAACGGCGTGTAGAACGTTCGAAAACTTCAAAACCAGCATTCATGGCACGGCCCATAGGCGTGTTTGATAATGGATTAGCAGGATTTACATATGTAAAACGCATGGCGTCCGCAAACGCTCGAACCGGAGCAATTGCTGCATGGTTCATCTCATAAAGTTTATAGTACATATACCTACCGCCTATCCTTGAAACTGAACTAAATTCGGTCCTCGTAAACGGATGCAAACTATCATGCTGATTTTGCATTGCAACATGTGTGCCATTATTTTTGCATCGATAATCATTAAATAAGTTAATGCTGGTGCGAAAATGACCATATTTGTGAATTATTGAGACTTATACCGAATTAAATTGAGAACAATGCTCATTTTTGTAAAATAGTGAGACTTCCTCTTGATTTTTTTGTAAAATATATCGATATGCACTCTTAAATTCCTAATTAAGTAATGAGAGTGAGATTTCTGCGAATGAGCCAGGAAAAACCAGATGAGAATCTAGATCAAAAAGACGTGGATAATGATCTGAACGACATTCTCGATGCGTTAAACAACGCAGAAGACAAAATTGCGGATATCCCTGCCGATTATGATGTTGGTGAAAATGATGACCAACCAAACGATCATGAAGTTCTTGAAAAGCTTTTGATTGAGAATGAGACGCTAAAACAAGATGTTTTGCGTGGTGCTGCTGATATGCAGAACTTGCGTAAACGTACGCAGCGCGAAATCGCTGATGCGAAAACATTTTCAGTTTCAAATTTTGCCCGCGATATGTTGGGTGTATCAGACAATCTGCGCCGTACAATCGAAGCTGCGCCAAAGCAGGAAGATGGCAGTGTCGATGAAAATCTCAAAACCTTGTTAGAAGGCGTTGAGATGACCGAGCGCTCAATGTTGTCTGCTATGGAACGTCACGGTGTTAAAAAGCTTGATGTATTGCAAAAGAAATTTGATCCAAATTTCCATCAGGCAATGTTTGAAGTTCCAGATAAGGAAACGCCAAACAATACCGTCGTTCAAGTCGTTCAAGATGGTTATATTATTGGATCCCGAGTTTTGCGCCCAGCGATGGTTGGTGTGGCAAAAGGTGGTCCAAAGATCGTTGAAGCAGAACAAGATTCTGACGACGAATAAACGATCATCAATTCTATAAAGAAAAAGCCGGGTTGTTCATAACCCGGCTTTTTTCGTTTAGATGTTCAAGTTCTAATCTTAGCTGATCAGGCCTGCTTCTTTGGCAAGTTTAGCAACAGAGACTTGCAAACGTGGGCCAAGTTGCTGGATTATTTTGCCGGCTACAAAATTGCCAAGCTGTGCGCAGGATTTTAAGTCTTTGCCTTGAGTATAGCCGTATAAGAAACCAGCAGCATAAAGATCACCTGCACCTGATGTATCGACAATATTGTCGACTTTATCGATGGCAACTTCGATTAATTCTCCGCCAGATACAACAACAGATCCTTTGGATCCGCGGGTTACAGTGGCAAGCTTACAATCTTGTCCCAATTGTTTGATCGCTTCATCAAAGCTATCGGTCTGGTAGAGTGATTTTGCTTCATCTTCATTGGCAAAAATCATGTCGACAGTGCCGTTTCTTAATAGCTCCAAAAACTCACTGCGATAACGATCAACACAGAATGAATCAGACAAAGACCCAGCAACAATGCGGCCATTTTCATGGGCGATTTTAGCGGCGAGCTGGATTGCATCTTTTGCACGTGGTGGATCCCACAAGTAGCCTTCAAAATATGTCACCTTGGAATCAGCAACGATCTTCTCGTCGATATCTTCAGGTCCAATTTCAACGCAAGCACCCAAATATGTGTTCATCGAACGCTCAGCATCGGGCGTTACAAAAACCATTGAGCGAGCGGTTGGTGGATCACCTGCAAGTGGCGTGCTTTCGAAATGCGTTCCGATGGCGCGAATGTCGTGGGTAAAGATTTTACCAAGTTCGTCATCAGAAATTTTCGCAAAAAGTGCTGTTTTTGCACCAAAGCCCGCAACGCCCGCTGCAGTGTTACACGCACTTCCCCCGGAAGTTTCAATCGCAGGACCCATACGCTCGTATAAAAGTTCCGCACGCTCTGAATCAATTAAGTTCATTGCACCTTTGATGATATTATTATCTTCAAGGAATTTATCGTCGCATTTTGCGATGATATCCACGATAGCATTTCCAATGCATACAACGTCGATGGATGGCATATTAGATTTCTTTCTTGGCTAAGCTGCGCTTTAAGTCGTAAAGGGCTTCCAGGGCTTCGCGAGGGGACATATCATCAGGATTGATGTTTTGCAAAAGATTTTCAACTTCGCTTTCCTTTGCAGAACCATCTGCAGCACCGGCTTCCAGATTTACAGAAAATAATGGAAGATCGTCCACGAGTTGTTGTGCAGGGTTTTGTCGGTCGCTCTCTTCAAGCTGATTTAAAACATCACGCGCTCGATTTACCACAATATCAGGCAGTCCAGCGAGCTTGGCAACTTGAATGCCATAAGAGCGATCAGCGGTACCAGGTCCAACCTCATGCAAGAAGACGACATCGCCGTCCCATTCTTTCACTTTCATAGTCGCACTTGAAAGACGTGCTAATTTTTCAGAAAGTGCTGTGAGCTCGTGAAAGTGAGTTGCGAATAATCCGCGACATTTATTGATCTCATGCAGATGCTCAACGGCCGCCCAAGCAATCGATAATCCGTCAAATGTTGATGTGCCGCGTCCGATCTCATCTAGGATAACCAATGATCGCTCTGTCGCCTGATTTAGGATCGCAGCCGTTTCCACCATCTCCACCATAAAGGTTGAGCGGCCACGCGCTAGATCATCTGATGCGCCAACGCGCGAGAACAGCCGATCGACAACACCTATATGCGCGTTACCCGCAGGAACATAAGATCCCATTTGAGCCATAATAGCGATTAATGCATTTTGGCGCAGGAATGTAGATTTACCGCCCATATTTGGCCCGGTTAACAGCCAGATCGCAGCGTTTTTTTCATCTTCGGGTGGGGATAGATCACAATCATTGGCAACAAACGGATCTGCGGATTGTTTGCGCAAAGCCTGTTCAACAACAGGGTGACGACCTGCGGTAATTTTAAACTCGGTTGATTGATCAACAATCGGTCGGCAATATCCTTGTTCCTGCGCAAGATCGGCATTTGCCTGCGCGACATCAATGGTTGAAATCGCATCAGCTGCATTTTTGATAATGGCTGCATATTGAACAGCGCGCTGGGATAATTCATCAAATAATTGCAGTTCGATCTTTAACGCTTCACCAGCTGCATTTGCAATTTTGCTTTCAAGATCAGCCAACTCTGTTGTTGTAAAGCGCATGGCGTTGGCAAGCGATTGGCGGTGAATATATTGCGCTTTTGCCTCATCATCACCTGTTAGCGCATCACCATATTGCGCCGTTACTTCGATGAAGTAACCCAAGACATTATTGTGCTTGATTTTGAGCGTTTTAACGCCTGTATCCTGTGAATATTTATGCTGTAACTCGGCGATGATTTTACGAGACTGATCGCGAAGTGCGCGAAATTCATCAAGGCCAGCGTGATGTCCTTCGCGAATAAATCCACCATCGCGCTTTAACAGTGGCAATTCATCCATGAGTGAATTGTTCAATAAATCGATGAGATCGCTGGGTAATTTCAGCAGATGTTTTACCGCATCATCAATCTCTTCAGGCATCAGCTTGTCAGCGAACAAACCCGCAATTTCGCGCGCTGCCAATAAGCCGTTTTTAAGTGTGCCGAGATCACGTGGCCCACCGCGATTAAGCGAGATACGTGATAATGCCCGCTGCATATCAGGAACTGCTTTTAATGAGCTTTGAACATCATCGGATAAAATATTGTCTTTGATAAACCAACTTACGGCATCCAGTCTGATATTGATCAGATCTTGATCGGTCAGCGGAGACATCAAGCGTTCCGATAATAACCGTCCACCGCCGCCCGTCACCGTACGATCGATGGTTTTTAAAAGGCTGCCCTTTTTCTCGCCGGACAACGTTCTGACAAGTTCTAAATTTGTCCGTGTCGCCGGGTCAATAAACAGGCTTTGCCCTGCGCCATCATGTTCTGGATATTCAAGAACCGGAC
>JAHDEP010000224.1 GCA_020628775.1 Rhizobiaceae bacterium
GTCCTGATCTGATTCTTTTCGCTTCAACATGCTCTCTCACTCATAGATTCATCCACAATATGGGCTCTGTTACACCATTAACCCGTAATGCGATACAGAAAACCCACGATAGCGTAAAAATTACTTGACCGCAATACGGTACGCATGCATCAATATGTGAGACAGGCAAGAAAATGATCAATATGATGATTGCCTCAGACTATTAAATTTCGTCGTTAATTTACGACATGTGGAGGAAAAACATGGTTGAAGTTCGCGGTATAGAATTCCAGGCAAATACAGACAACGACATGGGGATTGAGTTTTACAATCTCAGTCACAGATATGGTTTCCAGTGCCCAAACTGGCCTTATTTTAAAGATGTCGCCATTGAGCGTAAGCATTACATGGCTAAATCAGGCGTACTTAGCCAGACAATCACCACAACAATGCACGTGACGACACATATTGATGCGCCGGCGCATGTGGTGCCAGGAACACCGTTTATTGATGAAGTTCCGCTGCCGCATTTCTTTGGTTCTGGTCTTGTTGTTTCAATCCCTAAGAAGAAGTGGGAGCCAATTACTGGCGATGATCTGGAAAAAGCTTGTGGTCACGCTATTCGCAAAAACGATGTTTTGATCATCAATACTGGCTGGCACAAACAGTATGAAGATGGCGATTACTTTGCTTACTGCCCAGGTTTGGTGTCTTCAGCCGCTGATTGGATGGTTGAAAAGGGCATTAAAGTTGTTGGTCATGACACGCAGGCAAATGACCACCCATTAGCAACAGCAATTGGCCCACAACGTAACGGTCCAATTCTTCCGCATCTAGAAGATGAATACACGGAATGGTCTGGCGGTCGTAACTGGAAAGATGATTTCCCTGAGTGGGAGCCAGTACATAATAAGCTGTTCAGCAATGGCATTTTGGGTATCGAAAATGTTGGCGGTGATCTTGATGCGATTACCGGTAAGCGCTGTACATTCGCATTCTTCCCATGGAATTGGGATCGCGGTGATGGTTGTATCATTCGTCTTGTCGCTATGATCGATAAAGGTCAGGGCTACCGCATTGAAGCCGGCGAAAACTTCTAAAAAACTACATTCTCGGATCGCGCTCATTAGTTAGCGCGCTCCGAAGCTCATTTGCACCGCTTTGGGAGGAGATAATTGTGCTGCTAAAACGTTTTGAAGATGCTGAAACCTATGAGGCGCCAAATCATTTTGGTGTAACAGGTTTACGCTTGCAGGGGTTTGAGGATGGTGGTCCGGAAAACCAATGGATAGGGCTCAGCCAGTTTCTGCCAAATGGCGGCGCAGGGCCAGATTCAACACCATTTGAAAAGGTTTATGTCGTTCTTGAAGGTGAGATGACGGTGATCATTGATGGTGAAGAAACTGTTTTAAGAAAATATGATAGCTGCACGATTGCTCCCAATGAAGTGCGGAAAATTGAAAACCGATCCAACCTGGTTTGCACCATGCTGGTTGTCATTCCTTATCCTCCGGAGGCGTAGACATGACTATTCACGATCCACTTAAAATGTTTGATGTGAAGGGAAAAGTTGCCCTGATTACCGGTGCATCGGGCGCTTTTGGCATGGTTGCTGCGCGTGTGCTTGCAGGTGCTGGGTGTAAACTTGCACTGGCTGCAGGCTCGCAAGATGCTTTAGCTGAAATAGCAAAGGAATGCCGCGATGCTGGCGCCGAGGTCTTAGAGATCAATGCGCGTCCAAGTGATGCTGATGCGTGCGCTGATATGGTAGAGCAAACTGCAAATGCGCTCGGATCATTGGACATATTAGTTGTTGCATCAGGCATGAATAAAGTTGCCATGATTGATGACATGGAACCTGAAACATTTACATCTGTTATGGATGCAAATGTAACCCAAAGCTGGCTAATCTCCCAGGCAGCTACGCGCCAAATGAAAGCGCAAGGGAGGGGTGGCAAAATTGTTCTCGTCTCGTCGGCACGAGGACTTCTTGGCCACCCTGCAGGTTATACGGCATATTGTGCGTCCAAAGCTGCGGTCGATGGCATTACAAAAGCACTCGGATGTGAACTCGGGCCAACAGGAATTACTGTCAACGCTATTGCACCAACTGTGTTTCGTTCGCCGCTTACATCATGGATGTTTGAAGACACGGAGAAAGCCAAAGCTGTGAGATCCGGTTTTTTAGCTCGCGTTCCAAAAGGACGCTTGGGTGAACCTGAAGATCTTTCAGGGCCATTATTGTTCTTGGCTTCGAAAGCTTCTGAATTTTACACCGGACATATTCTATATGCCGATGGCGGATATACGGCAGGCTAATGATGAGCCATTTAAATAATATTGCAGTTATCGGCGCAGGATTGATGGGGCATGGCATTGCACTAACCCTCGCGCGCGCAGGGCATAGTGTTATCATCTATGATCCAATTGAGGATGCGCGTAATAGCGTTCATGCTCGTATTGCAAACAGCATGGATTTGATGGGTCTTGACCCAAACGAAACTGCAAATGCGATTGCCAAGATCACAACGCGCGATACCATCGCCAGTAGTGTTCGGCGTGCGGATGTAGTGTTTGAAGCTGCACCGGAAAAGTTGGACCTTAAACAATCCATTTTTGCTGAGGTTGAAGCGCATGCACCGAAAAACTGCATTTTAGCGTCAAACACTTCGGTCATGCCAATTACCAAAATCATGTCTCAACTTAGGCACAAATCACGCGCGCTTGGGACGCATTGGTGGAACCCACCTCATATGATCCCGTTGGTTGAGGTGATTAACACCGAATGGACTGAGCCACGCATTGCGCACCAGATGATGGAGCTTTTAAAGCAAGTCGGGAAGACGCCCGTTTTGGTGAAAAAGGATGTGCCGGGGTTCATCGGCAATCGTTTGCAACATGCGCTTTGGAGAGAAGCGATTAGCTTAGTTGAAAACGGAATTTGCGATGCGCAAGCCGTTGATACCGTTGTTAAATCCAGCTTTGGGCGCAGATTGTCTGTACTAGGGCCGCTTGAAAATGCGGACCTTGTTGGAACTGATTTGACCCTCGATATCCATGAAAATGTCCTGTTTGATTTAGAGAAGGAGCAAAAGCCGTCTCAATATCTAAAGGGCCTGGTTGAAGAGGGCAAACTTGGCATGAAATCGGGAGAGGGGTTTCAGTCATGGACAGAGGCGGAGGCCGCAGAAGTGAGGGAGCGTGTCGCCAGCCATCTTAAAAAATTGGACGGGATTTTGACCGGATAATTTCACTAAGTTTTAAAAGGGAGAAGGAAAATGAAGAAGATTATTCAGAATGCGTCATCGGGTGTGACACGTCGTAAGTTTATCACAGCAAGTGCCGGTATTCTCGCAGCGCCTGCAATTTTAAATGTCACAAAAGCCTATGCAGATAATCCAACGCTGAAAATTGGTCATGTTAGCCCACGTACCGGTCCTTTGGCTGGTTTTGCCGAAGCTGATGATTATGTATTAGAAGCGATTACAAAGACGTTTGCAGCAGGCCTTCAAAACAACGGTAAGACTTGGAACGTTGAGATCATTTCAAAAGACAGCCAGTCAAACCCAAACCGTGCTGCGGAAGTTGCAGCTGATCTTATCCTACGCGATGAAGTCGATATTATCGTTGCAGCATCAACACCTGATACAGTTAATCCGGTATCAGATCAGGCTGAACTGAACGAAGTTCCATGCATCACAACAGATTGCCCATGGCAGCCATATTTCTTCGGCCGCAATGGCGTTCCTGGAGAAGGCTTTAATAGCACATATCACTTCTTCTGGGGTCTAGAAGATGTTATCGGCGCCTTCCTTCACATGTGGGATAAAAGCGGTGTTGCCAAGAAAGTTGGCGGACTATTCCCTAATGATGCGGATGGTAATGCTTGGGGTGATAAAGAGCTTGGTCT
>JAHDEP010000225.1 GCA_020628775.1 Rhizobiaceae bacterium
AGCTTGAAAACGTTACTTTGGACATGATGGGTACTGCAAAACGCGTAAACATCACTAAAGAAGCAACAACAGTTGTTGACGGTGCTGGTCAAAAAGCTGAGATCGAAGGCCGTGTGGCTCAGATCAAAGCTCAGATCGAAGAAACTTCTTCTGACTACGACAAAGAAAAACTACAAGAGCGTCTTGCTAAACTAGCTGGCGGTGTTGCAGTTATCCGCGTTGGTGGTTCAACTGAGATCGAAGTTAAAGAACGTAAAGACCGTGTTGACGATGCGCTTAACGCTACTCGCGCTGCTGTTCAAGAAGGTATCGTTCCTGGTGGTGGTATTGCACTTCTTCGTGCTTCTGCTGCAATCAAAGCAGTAGGTGCAAACGCTGACCAAGATGCAGGTATCAACATCGTTCGTCGCGCACTACAAGCGCCTGCTCGTCAGATTGCTGACAATGCTGGTGACGAAGCTTCAGTTGTTGTTGGTAAGGTTCTTGAGAACGACAGCGCAACACACGGCTACAATGCTCAAACTGGCGAATTTGGCGACATGATCTCAATGGGTATTGTTGATCCGGTTAAAGTTGTTCGCACAGCTCTACAAGATGCAGCATCAGTTGCTGGTCTGTTGATCACAACAGAAGCAATGATCGCTGAACTTCCACAAGACGCTGCTGCAGCTCCAGGCGGAATGCCTGACATGGGCGGCATGGGCGGTATGGGCGGCATGATGTAAGTCATTCCATCCATTTCGGATATGAGAGAGAGCGGTTTTCGAACCGCTCTTTTTTTTATGCTTTATTTGGCCAATGTCTCAAGTTGATACAATTTTACAAAACATTTACCATTAACCGTAAGCTCGCATTATGCTTGATAAATCATTTTATACTGGTTATTAAACCCCCAGTATTCGCCAAGGTTGAAACCTTTGGCCTCGGCATGAACGCCGCACTCCGTAAAAGTATTTTCGTTAAAGCGTAAAATACAACATTCGAAATTCGAATGATCGGGCTTTGAATACATGTCCACATGTTTCAGTTCGAGAGTAGTGCCAGTGTTTAAAGTCATGACAAGACCAGCCCGCTTTGCGACCCAAACTTCATTTGGCGAGGCGAAATTAAGCCGAAAGCAACTTGAGCATTTTTGCCGAATTGAAGAATGGTCAGCGGATACCGAAACCGGACAGATTAGTCTCGGCCCTATATCATCAAAACTACACGGCGTAGACATGATGAATTGCGGTCTTTCAAACATCCTTGCATGCTATGAGAAAAAAGATCAGGCAAGCATTTTGCAGATATTTGAAACAGTGACCTCTGAATCAACATCATTTACCTACTCCACAACGCTTGAATGCGAACTTGGTTTGCAGCAGCCTGTATTCTGCATTGGCGAATCTGATCTGGATGAAAATAACGTCGGTATCATCAGTGGAATTTTTATTTTTCCCTATGTACCTGCCGAAAAAGTCAATAATTTTATCCAGTAAAATCAAGTATATAATTATTTGGTGGGAATTAGGATAGTTTTTCCGACATAAAACTGATCCAAAAACGGATCAATACCGTAAAAAAGATGTCTGAACGAAATAACCCGCAGTTTTTCGTTTTGGCATGTAGCTCCCGCAGGGCTGCAAGGTTAGCAAATTCAGCGCCCGAACGTTGCTAACCAAACTATTCAGTCGTGAACTGATGAGAGGCCGTCTTTTTTAAGACGGTCTTTCTTTTTGGCAAACAGAATTTGCTTATTTAAACGCTGTCGCTACTTTTTTGTATAAATCAGAACCATAATGCGTTGATGCTTTCGCACCCACAAGGCATGCCTCAGATCGCAAGATTAACCCATCGGATAGGATGCGAAGATGATTTGCCTTAAGCGTTGATCCTGTCGTGGTGATATCAACAATGATATCCGCGGTACCAGCAGCTGGCGCACCTTCAGTTGCTCCTAAGCTTTCCACAATACGATAAAGCTGAATGCCGTGGCGCGATGAGAAAAATTGCTGCGTTAGCTGCCAGTACTTCGTTGCGATTGATAATTGTCGACCGTGACGCGCGCGAAAGCCCATCGCGACATCAGCTAAATCCGACATTGTTGTCACGTCATGCCAAAATTCTGGAACTGCAACGATCACGTCGGCATTACCAAATCCCAATCGTGCGTGAAATTCAACATGGCTATCAACATTTGCAATTGTCTCGCGCACAAGATCTTCGCCCGTTACTCCAAAATCAATAGAGCCTTTGGTGAGTTCTTTTGCAATTTCGCTTGCTGACATAAAAGCGATTTCAATATCATCATGCTCTAGCACTCTACCGTGATAAGAACGGTCATTGCCGACGGCCTCGACGGTCATTCCAGCAGATTTAAACGCTTCCAGCGTATCTGCTTTCATGCGCCCTTTGGATGGAAGTGCAACTGTTATGGTCATGATTTCACCTCAAAACGATCAAGCCACAATGAGAAGCCAACAGCGGGAATTGATGTTGCAGCACCAAGCAGTGCCATTAGTCGATCATAGCGACCACCGGCTGCTTGTACTTGTCCGCTTTGGGCACTTCTGATCTCAAAGACAAGACCAGTGTAATAATCAAGCGGACGACCAAATGCGGTCTCATAATAGGTCGATGACATATCAAATCCCATTTGCTCAAGTGCGGAAATACGCGCGGCAAATGTTTCAAGCGAATGCGAAAGATCAATCTCAGAGCTTTCGGCAAATTTTGTCAGCGTATCAATCGCTGCATTAAGCGGTACTTTGATATCTAAGAATGTTTTGAGCTTCGTTAGATCTTGCTCACCAAGCTTAGTATTTGAAAGACGCTGCTTTTCAAGCATACGGCGTGCAATATCATCGGGAGAGCGGCTAGCTTTTGTTGAATAACCCGTTTTAGCCATAACATCTGATAGATGCTCAGACAGGCCCTCATGATCATCGGCTTCGACCAATTCTTTAATTGTCTCATCTGAATAGGACTGCGCCTCAGGTGCGCTTAAAGTTTTCAGCATTGTCGCCAAGGCTTGCTCATCACCAAATGCGTGGATAAGCCGATCTTGCCAACCAGTTGGCAATCCAAGTGCGGACAATACATCCGCAAATACCGCCTGATCCCCCAGGATAATCTGCACATCATCTGCTTGCGATGAATTATTGACCAACATAGCCGCATTAGAAATCATCCGGGCATCAGCCTGAGCAATTTCCGGATCACCCAGATTTTCAATTCCGGCTTGATAAAACTCGGTCATACCAACATCGCGCTGGCGAAAAACCTGTCCGATATAGCCATAGCTTTGTGGGGCTTGTTCACCTGCACTTATGTGAGCCATGCAAACTGGGATGGTAAATTCAGGACGAAGGCACAAAGCTTCACCGGCTACATTTTGCGTTAGAAAAATTCGGCGGCGCAAATCTTCACCCGCCATTTTCAAAAACGGCTCGGCGGGTTGAATGATATCGCAATCCATCATCGTAACACCACAAGATTTTAAATCTTGCTCAACCCGGTCGAGAATATTTTTCATATCTTTAGAAACCATCGTTCACTTAACCTGGGCTATGCGCTGTTTTCGCGATCTTCGGCTTGGGCTCGCAAAATTTCGCGAACTTTATCAACCATGTCTTTAACCGATGCAGATACTTGCGCTGGGCGACTGGCGCGCCATTCCGCATTATCTTCGATGTCTTCTGACAAACGTTTGCCTTCGATGAGATCCTTTATCTGAACTTCGCCTTTTTCTTTCTCATCAGAGCCTTGAATAATTGCGATCGGGCAAGCGCGGCGATCCGCATATTTTAGCTGATTGCCAAAGTTCTTGGGATTACCCTGATAAAGCTCAACAGGGATATGAGGAAATTCATCTGCGAGTTC
>JAHDEP010000226.1 GCA_020628775.1 Rhizobiaceae bacterium
TTATCAATTGAAGATATTGGGAAGCGTTACGGTTATCCAAATTTGCAATCTTTCACGCGCATTTTCGCAGACCATTTTGAGATGCCGCCGGGCGAATATCGTCATCGCGGCTATCATACGGTTTATGATGTTCCAAGTTCTGAAAGAGATGCAAAAATGTATGATGTAGAGATTAAATCAATTGACGCTGTAACCCTTGCGGGCCTTCCGCATAAAGGGTCCTATATGGAGGTCGGCGGTAAGTTTGAACAAGCGGTTGGGTTATGTATTGGCCAAGGCGCGATTAAAGATATGATTGCCATGGTTGGTATTTATTATGATGACCCAGGCTCGGTTGCCGTTGATGAATTGCGATCCTTTGCCGGCGCAGTAGTTAATGATGACCAAAGCGTTGAGGCGCCGCTTGAGATTTCGAAAATTGATGGCGGGAAATACGCTGTTCTGACCCATAAAGGCCCATATGGTGAATTGTCCAAAGCCTATACCTGGTTTTATGGGAGCTGGATCCCAGAAGCTGGGCATGAATTTGCTGATGCACCTCCGTTTGAGAAATATCTCAATAGCCCACGGGATACTGCACCAAGCGATTTGATTACTGAGATCCATGTTCCGCTGAAAAATTGATTTGGTAAACGCATGAAGGGATGAAAACGATGGGTAAATCTGTAGTAAGCTGGAGCGAGAAATATGACATTGCGAATGCCAAAGGTCATGAAATAAAGCCTGTCAGAAAAGATATGATGGGCATGAAGGCTGGTCAAAAGATGCTCATCGCAACACCAAAAATGGTGGCTGATATTATTGCCACCATTCCGCATGGCCAGATCAAGGACACCAGTTTTTTGCGTGCGGAATTGGCAAAGCAGACAAATGTCGATGTTGTCTGCCCACTGACAACCGGTATCTTTGTAAGGATAATCTGTGAAGCTTCCAACGAAGATGTTCAAAATGGTGCGAGCTTGTCTGAAGTGACACCGTTTTGGCGCGTTCTGGGTGAAAAAGCACCAGTTCGAAAGAAGCTATCCTTTGATCTTGAACCTTATCTTACGCAGCAGCTTAACGAAGCTGCGTAAGATTATCTTCTAGGCTTTAGCTTTCTCAGTTTAGCGGTTTTGTCGTATTTCCCAAAGTGTAAATTCCGTATGTAGCTATGAGGAGTGCTAAGCCTGAAAAGACGGTGCGTGTCTGGTTCCAAAATTGCCATTCTTTTGAATAATTTTGCCAAATTGATTGCGCCTCTTCTGGCGATAATGGCATTTGAACCAGCGCAAGCTGCTCATTCATCGGCACATTGATCATGAATGTTAAAACTGCGCCGCCGAATAGATATACCAAGCCTGAGCATACAAATATCACCGCAAGTTTTTTAAGCTTCATCGATACAGCGATACCCGCGGTTAAAAATAATGCCGGTGCGGCGCCAAAAAATATAAGCCCAAAGATCGCGTTTCTCACCGATGCGTTCATGCCTTGCATGGCTTGAATGGCAACTTCGCTGTCGATTTGATCCAGCCCCCACATTGTTGAACTGACCCAGGCATAGAAAAACCCAAATATGGCTGCAGCTAAAAGCGTGGATATGAAGGCAGATATTTTTAGCAATAAAGTCATGGTAATCTCCATAAGCGTAATTTAGTGTACGTATTTACATATCCGTAATTTAATGTACGATATCTGTCAAGTGAGGTGATTATGCGTGAAAGTGCACAAATAGAACGTCGAAGATTAATTGAAGAAGCCGCCTATGAGCTCATTGACGAAAAAGGCTATGATAATATTTCAATGCTCGCGATTGCCAAACGCGCAAAAGCATCCAATGAAACGCTCTATCGATGGTATGGTGATAAAAAGGGTTTGTTTCAGGCGATGGTGATCCGCAATGCAGATGAGGTATATGCAAGCCTGGTTGAAGATCTTGATCGTCAACGTGATCCCATGCAGATATTGGAAGATATTAGCCTTAAATTATTGCGACTTTTAACCAGTGACCGTGCGATTGCTTTAAACCGTGCTGCGGCTGCGGATGCGAGCGGAGAACTTGGAATTGCTTTGTCAAAGGTTGGGCGCGAACGTGTATTGCCGCTGATCTCAAAGGTCCTTGGTCAGATTAAAGATCAGGGCACATTTAGCGACCTTTCTTTAGATGAAGTTACGCGTCTTTATATGAGTTTGCTCATTGGAGATTTACAAATTCGACGCGCCATTGGTGTGATGCCTGCACCAAATGAAACTGAGTTGAAGACCACTACGCGAAAAGCCTTGGATCATCTTCTCAAATTTGCCTGAACTATCTACGCTAACGCCAGGCTCGTGGCCGGATGAGTTTGCCGCTTTCGCGCTGTTCTTCGGTGTGGGCAATCCAGCCAATCACGCGCCCAAACCCAAATAATGTTTGCCCGGTCTTTGGCCGTAGACCAAGGCTTTTTTCCATTGCTGCCAAAGCAAAATCAATATTGGGATAAAGACCGTATTGTTTTTCAACCTGTTCAATGATCTCGCCCCAACCATCAGGCATGTCAAAATGTTTGAGCAATTCCTCAGCCCTTGGATCAATCTTGGGGTAAATCGGATGACCAAAACCTGGTGGATGTTTAATTCCCTTGATAAATTCGATCCGGTCATCATCTTTTTTCATCGCGGCTCGTCCCACCCACCAGCGTGTCATGGAAGTCATCGAGCCATGCCGCGTTCCAGAAAAGCTGGCAAGCGCCGCTAAAATACAGGCTTCGGTACTAGCATGCGCGGATGCTGCAACACGCGCTGTGTATGCTGATGGATTGAGCTCGTGATCTGCGCATAAAACCAGACAACGGCGTGCAATATCTGCAAAACTATCATCCTCAGAGAAATAGTTTGCGAGTTGGTTATGAAATGGTTCGTCCGACAGCGTTTCGATCTGGCAAATGGCTGCGAGAAGCGATTTGAGGATAAAACCGTTGCGCTCTGCTTCTTCTAGCGGATAATTCGTCGTTAAAATATGTGTGGCTGCCGCTAACATGCGCACAAAGGCGTTTTTGCCCTCGATAGGCACAAATTTGAAGTCTGGGTCAAAATTGAGATCCGTATTGATCAACAATTTGGCAACATTTTCGTATGTCGCTTCCTTGGACATCTCAATCGCATCATAGCCTCTATAATAAAGTTTGCCTTCATCGATATGGCTGATTTCCGATCGTAGAACCGGTTCCCCCCAGCTTTGGGTTGATTTTGCAATGGCCCTGCGTGAGCGACCGCGTTTTTTACTGGCAAGTAGCGTTTCAACATCATGGCTATGATACAGACTTTTGCGCGCATCGCCTTGTTGTGCATGGGCTCGCACCTTGCCGCGGCTGACATAAGCATAAAGCGTTTGGCGTGAAATATTGAGCGTTTCACACACTTCATTTGCCGTTAGTGTAAAGACATCTTGATCTTTTTTCATGTTGATTATGTTGATCAATCTTGACGATCTGTCAAGTTCTCGAAATCCTTTCATCAACAATTCAGATTATGAAAGGCGTTCTGATGGTTTTGATTAATCCCATTTTAGATGCATTGGATATTGATAATAAATTACCGGCGGCATCGATGATTCACGTGAAAAACGATCATGTTGCATCCTCGGATATATTTGCGGTGACAGACCTTGCATCCAGTTCAATCGCTGCTGCTGGGCTGGCGCTGGCAAATTATGCCTTTGGTTCTCAGTTTGAGGGAGAAATTAGCGTTGATCAGCATCTAGCTTATCTTTGGTTTGGTAGCTCATTGCGACCGCAAGGTTGGAAATTATCTTCTCCCTGGGATGATCTGGCGGGAGATTATCAAACTCAGGATGGATTTATTCGTTTGCACACAAATGCGCCTCATCACCGCAA
>JAHDEP010000227.1 GCA_020628775.1 Rhizobiaceae bacterium
ATCACGTTGCCATCATCATGGATGGTAATGGTAGATGGGCAAAAGCTCGCGGATTATCTAGAAGTGCAGGGCACCAAAAGGGTGTGGAAACTTTACGTCAAGTTGTACGCACCGCCGGCGAAGCGGGTGTTCAATATCTGACATTATTTGCGTTTTCATCTGAAAACTGGAGCCGACCACAAGAAGAGGTTGGCTTTTTGATGGGGCTTTTAAAAAAGTTCATTAAACGTGATCTTGAAGAACTCCGTTCAGAAAATGTCCGTGTTAAGGTCATTGGTGGTCGTGATAATCTGCAATCTGATATTTTAGACTTGCTGATCGAGGCTGAAGAAAACACCAAACATAATGATGGCTTAAATCTCGTCATTGCTTTTAATTATGGTGCGCGGGATGAGATTGCGCGCGCCGCCAAGTTAATGGCTGCGGATGTAAAATCAGGTATTTTATCACCGGAAGAGGTGTGCGAAGAGAAAATTGCCTCTTATCTCGATACCTCCGGAATACCTGATCCGGATCTAATCATCCGTTCAAGTGGAGAGCAAAGACTTTCTAATTTCCTTCTGTGGCAAGCAGCTTATGCTGAATTTGTCTTCGTCGATGAACTTTGGCCAGATTTTACAAAAGACGTTTTTCATCGTGCATTAAGTGCATATCAGAAGCGAGATCGCCGCTTTGGTGGCGTAGAAAGTGCAAAACTCATCGCAACTTCCTGAGGATGACGCGTTTTAAGTTGTTTTCAACCGATATTTTAGCGTGTAACTTAACGTTCCAGAGGGAACGTATATGTCATCAAAGAATCATCTGATATCCGTGAATTTGTCTCAAGGTTTAACCTGATAGATGTCACGCGAGCTCAAACTACGCATCATATCTGCAATTATTCTAGGTACCATTACACTTGTTGATACTTGGATTGGTGGTGTGTTCTTTGCGGGGTTGGTGATCATTGTTGGTTTTCTGCTCTTTTATGAATGGAGTAATATAACGCGCACAGCAAAGCGGCAGCCCTTGGTAAATTTCATAGGTTGGCTAACGCTTACAGTGGTGAGTATCAGCATACTCTTTTCCATGCTGGAAATGGCGCTGTTGAGCTTGGGTGTTGGTGCATTACTTGCAGCCGCGATGGGCTGGGGCAAGACAAAAAACCTTTGGGTCTTTGGCGGCATTGTCTATTCAGGTCTACCGATCATAGCGTTTACAGAGCTTCGCGGTGATGAAACATCTGGTTTTTATGACCAGATGGGTCTGTTCGCGATTGTCTTTGTTTTTGTCATTGTGTGGGCAACAGATATCTTTGCTTATTTTTGCGGAAAATCATTGGGCGGACCAAAGTTGGCGCCATCTATTTCACCCGGTAAAACCTGGTCAGGTGCGATCTTCGGCCTTGTTGCAGGCGTAGGTGCGGGCATTGGTGTGGTCTTGCTCATCAGCAGTGGTGGCGGATATTTTGTGCCAATTTTAGCCGTTGTTTTATCTATATCCAGTCAGGTCGGCGATCTGTTTGAATCTTGGATTAAGCGCCGATTTGGTGTGAAAGATTCAAGTAATCTCATTCCGGGACATGGCGGTTTTATGGATAGACTTGATGGATTGATCTTTGCCTCGGTTGCGGCATTTTTGATCGCATTACTCGATCAGTTTTATGCTGGTACAGATGCCTCGCATGTGTTAGCAATTCATCTGCTCGGTTTGTGATTAATTTAATTCATATTCGCCCAATTGGCGGAAAGATTTCATGGATATTCTAAATTCTATTTTTTCCATTTTCACCGGAAATATTCTCGTTTTCATCCTGATATTGTCAGTTGTCGTGTTCATTCACGAGATGGGACATTACCTTGTTGGGCGCTGGTGCGGAATTTATGCCACAACGTTTTCTATCGGTTTTGGTAAGGAAATCTGGGGTTTTGATGGAAAAGATGGGACGCGCTGGCGCGTCGCGATGATCCCGCTTGGGGGCTATGTGAAGTTCTTTGGCGATGAAAACGCTGCCTCAATGCCCGATGGCGAAGAGCTTGAAGAGATGTCTGAGGCCGATAGAGCAAGGTCATTCCACCATGCATCGGTTCTGCGTAGATCGCTCACTGTTCTTGCCGGCCCAATGGCAAACTTTATCCTCACGATCTTAATCTTTACGGCCTTTTTTACAATCTATGGCAAGCAAACAACGGATCCGATTATCAGCCAAGTTGTTGAGCAATCACCTGCAGAAGCCGCAGGATTGCGGCCTGGCGATCTGTTCGTTTCTGTTGATGGTATTGAGATCAGCGTCTTTAACGACGTCAAACGCTATATCTCGTCGCGACCAGAAACTGAGGTTGATATTACGATCAATCGAGATGGAACAGAGCAGGTTATCTCGCTTATTCCGGATCGCAAAATTACCGAGGATCGCTTCTGTAACAAGATCGAAGAAGGTATTATGGGCGTTGTCGTTGTGCCAGATGAGAGCAATTCCCGCCGTTTAGAGTTCGGTGTTGTGGGTGCGGTCGGCCAAGCGTTTTCAGAAAGCTGGTTCATCGTTACCCGCACATTTGACTACATAGGCAACATTTTTGTTGGTCGCGAAAGCGCCAAGCAATTAAGTGGTCCAATCGGAATTTCTAAAATGTCGGGGCAGGTGGCAACACTCGGTATTGTGGCCGTCATTCAGCTTATTGCGATCATTTCGCTATCAATTGGCCTGTTAAACCTCATGCCTGTGCCAATTTTGGACGGTGGACACCTCGTTTTCTATGCAATTGAGGCGATTCTTGGGCGTCCTGTCAGCCCTCGCGCGCAGGAATATGCCTTCCGAGTCGGCATAATGCTGATATTATCGCTCATGTTGTTCACAACATTTAACGATGTGACATCTTTGTTCAACCACGGATGTGATACGCCTCAGGGGTAATAGTTGCGGCAAAACAACAGTTTTGCGTCTGATTCAGCGATTGTTCGTTAATAGACTGTTTACTTTAATCAATTCTTCTTCCGGGCATTGATTAAAAATGATACATTAAGTAAACGGAATTTAACTCTTTTCCTTGCTTGTAGAGTAAAAGAGTTTTAATACGTATTTAGTTTCGAGTCAGAAATTCGTTTCTGAGGCGTAAGCCGCTTGGTTAAAAAGAAGGTAGTTTGTTCGATGAAGTTTCGTTCCCGCTTATTGAGTGCTGTTTCAGCTGTTGCATTATCTACAGGTATTGCAATATCCGGTCTGGGCACAGCAACAATCGCAATGACGACAATTGCAGAAGCTGCTTCCGTGAGCCGCATCGTTGTCCGCGGAAATTCCCGCGTTGATGACGGAACTATTATCAACAACATCACCATCTCTCCACGTCAGCGTTTTAACAACGATGATATCGATGATTCTGTAAAGCGCCTATTTGGTACTGGTTTGTTCTCAGATGTGCGCATCAGCGTTTCTGGTGGCAGCCTTGTTGTTACGGTTGAAGAAAACCAGATCGTTAATCAGATCATTTTCAACGGCAATAAAAAAATCAAAGACAAACGTCTTGCTACGATTGTTCAAACGCAGCCGCTTGGACCATACAATGAGCTATTGTTGAATGCTGATATTGCAGCCATTCAAGATGCCTATGCCGGTATTGGTCGTGAAGACGCGACTGTGACAACGCAAATCGTACAATTGGGTGACGGACGCGTTAACATCGCTTTCCAAGTTAATGAAGGTGATCGTACTAAGATTGGTGCTATCAACTTTGTCGGAAACAATGCTTTCTCAAATGGTCGTTTGGCCGACGTTGTATCAACAAAGCGTTCCAACCTTCTAAGCTTCTTGATCCGTAAAGACATCTATGACGAAGACAAGCTTCGTGCTGA
>JAHDEP010000228.1 GCA_020628775.1 Rhizobiaceae bacterium
CGATCACCATGTAGAAGTGCGTGGTGCGCCCAAGTTACAGCAGTACCAGACCATAGTAGGATAACAGTGTTATAAAGCGGCAAGTGAAGTGGATCTAGAACTTCAATGCCTGCTGGAGGCCATTGACCGCCTGTATAAGCAACACGTGCTTCCTGGATCGCTTCAGCTGGGTAAAGGCTGGCATCAAAGAATGCCCAGAACCAAGCCACAAAGAACATGACCTCAGAGGCAATGAACATGATCATGCCATAACGAAGGTGCATTGAAACAACACGTGTGTGATGTCCTTCATGCGCTTCTTTAATCGTCGCTGCCCACCAGCCGATCATTGTAAATAGAACAATTGCGAGACCGATGTAGAAAAGCCAAGGACCGCTTAGGAATGACAATCCTTTTAGCGAAGCTGCTTGATCATTCAAATAACGCATGTAGCCGATGCCACCTAGCGCCATGACGAGGGCGCCAACTGAGCCCGCGATCGGCCATGGGCTCGGATCGATAATGTGATAGTCGTGATTCTTATTTCCAGCCATATGAATTACCCCTCAATGGTTGATTCTCCGCGGTTGAGTTTCCGCCCGCGCGGATATGCGTTGCGGATACCACAACATTAGTTAGCTTTTGAAGTCTTTTTTTCATAATCATCCCTCACCTTCACCAATATTTTTAGGTGCCGATGCCGCAGCAACTGGCTTCTCATCGCCATAAGGGAAGAATGTATAAGAAAGTGTAATTGTTTTAATGCCTTGTGTTTCTTCGTAGTTCACAATGTCTGGATCAACAAAGAACACAACCGGCATGTCTAAAACCTCGCCAGGTTCCAGTTCAGTCTCAGTAAAGCAGAAGCATTCAACTTTATTAAAGAACGCACCAGCTGATTGTGGCGTCACATTAAATGTCGCCTGACCATGTGTGTTCATCTGAGAAATGCTTTTTGCGAAATATTCCATTTGAGCGGTTTCGCCAATGGCAATTTCAACTTCGCGAATTTTCGGCTCAAATTCCCACCCGAGTGCCGGTGAGATATTGGCATCAAAGCGGATTTTGATCTTCTGATCTAAGATCACGTCAGAAGCTTGCTCAACACGCGCTGTTGTGCCGCCATAGCCGGTAACCTGACAGAAGATTTCGTAAAGTGGTACCGCCGCATAGCTCATACCAACCATCGCGCCAACAAAACCAACGCAAGCAATTGCCACATTGCGATGACGTTTATCAGCTGCAGTTTTTTTAGGAGAATTTTGTAGATCTGTATCTGACATACGCACTCCCCTATAAGCTACGATTTAAAATATCTGGGCCGATCTTAATCACTGTCACAACGTAAACAATGATAACAAAAGCAACTAACAAAATTGCCAATGCAATAGAGCGCCCCTTGCGGGCTTTGGCTTGCTTTTCGGTCAATTGGACGCGTTCGATCTCAGCCATTATAGAGCTCCAACGACAAGCATGATACCACGATCAACCAGCAGCATGCCGAAGATCGCAAATAGATAAATGATGGAATAGCCAAATAGCTTTTTAGCTGGCTTCATTGCATCATCATCATCACGCATTTGATAAGTTTTAAATGTGTACCAAACAAATCCAACACCAAGCGCTGCAGAGATGACACCGTAAGCAAGACCTGCAAATCCGAGCGCTGTTGGCAGAACGCCAACGACAGCGGTTAGAACCGCGTAGACAAGCATTTGAATTTTAGTTTTACGAGCGCCAACAACATTTGGCATCATTGGAACACCAACGGCTTCGTAATCGCCTTCTTTAAACAAAGCGAGAGCCCAAAAATGTGGTGGTGTCCAAAGGAATATGATTGCAAATAACACAATGCTTTCAATTGTCACTGTACCGGTAACAGCTGCCCAGCCGATCATTGGAGGAAAAGCACCAGCTGCACCACCGATCACGATATTTTGCGGTGTCGAGCGCTTGAGCCACATTGTGTAAATAACGGCATAGAAAACGATCGTGAAGGCCAAAATACCAGCAGCCAACCAATTAGTCGCCAAGCCTAGAAAGATCGTTGAGAAAACAGATAGGCCAATACCAAAACCCAAAGCCTCAGATTTTGTAATGCGACCTGAAGGAATTGGACGCTTGCGTGTGCGGGTCATGACAGCATCAATATCAGCGTCATACCACATGTTAAGCGCACCACTGGCACCGGCACCAATTGCGATACACAGGATAGCAACCATGCCAATAAACGGGTGGATATATCCAGGCGCAACAATCAAACCAACAGCTGCAGTGAAAACCACAAGCGACATAACGCGCGGCTTGAGCAATTCAAAATAATCACCTGCAACAGCCTCTGACAAATGTACATCAGATGGAGATGATTTCATTTCAATATTTTGAGTGACTGCCATTTAAGTGGTCATCCGTTCAAAGTTATAAAACGCCCGTTTTAATTTTAACGAAACCGCCGGGATCAATTTTGAACCGGCGGTCTCTGTTCGTTTCACGAAGATTACTTGATCTTCGGAAGTTGTTCCCACTGGTGATAAGGTGGTGGAGAAGGAAGTTCCCACTCAAGTGTATCAGCACCTTCACCCCAAGGGTTGTTGCCTGCTGGGCGTTTTTTCGCAAATGCTTCCCAAACGCTGAACAAGAAGATCAAGACACCAACAGCTGAAATGTATGAGCCGTATGATGAGATCGCGTTCCAACCAGCGAATGCATCAGGGTAATCGATATAACGACGAGGCATACCTGCAAGACCCAAGAAGTGCTGTGGGAAGAAGACAATGTTCACGCCAACGAATGTCACCCAGAAGTGAGTTTTCGCTAGGAATGAGTTGTACATGTAACCCGTGATTTTAGGGAACCAGTAGTACCAACCAGCAAAGATCGCGAACACAGCACCAAGAGACAACACGTAGTGGAAGTGAGCCACAACGTAGTATGTATCGTGATATGCACGGTCTAGACCAGCGTTAGCAAGCTGCACACCTGTCACACCACCAACGGTGAAGAGGAAGATGAAGCCGATTGCCCAAATCATAGGTGTGCGGAATGTGATTGAACCACCCCACATTGTTGCGATCCATGAGAAGATCTTAATACCTGTTGGAACCGCAATCACCATTGTTGCAAACACGAAGTAGCGCTGTGCGTTTAGCGATAGACCAACTGTGTACATGTGGTGAGCCCACACAACAAAGCCGACGACACCGATACCAACCATCGCATATGCCATGCCCATGTAACCGAAAATTGGCTTACGTGAGAATGTTGAAACGATGTGTGACACAATACCAAAACCAGGCAAGATCAAGATGTACACTTCAGGGTGACCGAAGAACCAGAACAAGTGCTGGAACAAGATTGGGTCGCCGCCACCTTCAGGTGTGAAGAAAGCAGTCCCGAAGTTACGGTCTGTTAGAAGCATTGTGATCGCACCAGCAAGAACTGGCAATGACAATAGAAGCAAGAACGCTGTTACAAGCACTGACCATGCAAACAATGGCATTTTGTGCAATGTCATGCCAGGCGCACGCATGTTCAAAATTGTCGTAATGAAGTTAATCGCGCCAAGGATCGATGAAGCACCAGCAACGTGGAGCGCAAGGATCGCAAAGTCCATCGCAGGACCAGGCTGACCAGTTGTTGAAAGCGGCGGATAAATTGTCCAACCACCACCAGTACCATAAAAGCCTGTTGGACCTTCAACAAACATTGAAAGCAAAAGCAAGATGATCGCAGGTGGCAACAACCAGAATGAGATGTTGTTCATGCGTGGGAAAGCCATATCAGGCGCACCGATCATGATCGGAACCATCCAGTTGGCAAAACCACCGATCAGAG
>JAHDEP010000229.1 GCA_020628775.1 Rhizobiaceae bacterium
CAGTAAAAGTTGTAACACTTAACATAGATCAAATGCCTGTTGTGCTGAAGGAGTATAAATCAGATAACGATCAGGCTGTAGCCCAAGAAAGCGAGAATAAGCGAAACTGGGTCTACGTGATCCAAAAAGATAAAGAGGATTACAGCGTCTTCTATAGCGGCGTGAATATCGGAAAACCATCAATTGCCGATGTGCGCAGGCTTCTATCGTAAAAGACGAATCAAAAAAGCCAGTCCAACTCGCTGGCTTTTTGATTCCCTTTTAGAACGGAATTAGAACACCAGATTAGAGATACAGATCATTTATTATTTCGCTTGACATATTATTGCGCATGAAATAATATATATACATCGAACGCAATAACGCAGACGAAATAAAAACAGTGAGACACACCATGAACGCATTCAAAGAGTACATAGAAGAAAACTACCACCTTGATATAGAAGATGCTTGGACTGACGCGATTGCGAAAATCGGGAAGGAAAATCCTGAAATTTCCTCAGACTGCGAAGAGCTTTCTAGGGCAATTGAATTTGGCGGCCTTCTAGAAATGTCAGACCGACTAGACGAGTTCCCAGCAGTGGGAGCCAAATTACTAGAAGCTTTTGAGAGCCTAGACAAATAAATACCAGCAAGCAAAATTAGTAAACAACAGTGAGACACACCATGAACGCAGCAGAAGAAGTCAGCTTTACAAAAATCTACACCGAATCGCTAAACAATGCAGTCGAAGACAAAATTCCAGTTCCATACTGGTTATTGCAATTTATTGCTGATGATAAGGCGAAGAAAGGCGACACAAGCCCAATTGAAGCCCCTCAATACTTATGGGGCGCTGCTGTAGAGAGCATGTCATTTGATTACTCAGAGACAAAAATGAACGCCGTGTTTGGGAAAACGCAAAACTTCCCTAATTGGTTGCTGCGCACACGCGCAATTGCGGCTAGCGGCTACCAATCAGGCGGTGACTTCAAAGTTGTTGGGAAAAATGAAAAAACACTAATGATTGCGGGTGGCCTGAATTTTGAAAACCACAAAGGCCAACCAGTATTTGATTTTTACGCAATCGTTGAAATTGATAATGGTCAAATCAGGTTTCTAAAAACTGATATCCAAGCCGAACACATCAAAATGGATTGGGAGCTGATGTATAACCTTGAATTGCAAGACACTGGATTTGTTGGGTCGCTGGATTGAAAAAATGAGCAGTAGGCACGTCCTGAAGCTAGAGCTTGTTGACGACGATTTCTTTTGGTCACAGCGTCAAAAGAAATCACCTCAGCACAGTAGGCGGCGTAATTTTGAGAAATGGAAGCGCCGCCACAATCGCCTTGGTAGAGATAAGCGCCCATCGTCTGTCTATCGCCACCTTGATAATGGTGATAAGCAGAGGGTGCAAGGCGTTAGAGATTATTCACAGGCGAATAGAACCGGATCGCGCGGAATATATGAATATTTTCACCTAGAAGACGGCGAATACACAGTTGTAGACAGACATAGAATAGGGAGTGTCAATGAGTACACTATCAAAATCCAAGACGGGAAAGAAGCATAGCAAGAAAATGCTAGGAATGAATGTTCTTGAGGCCGCAGAACAGCGTATAAACTGGACATTTGATAACTTCGAGCGTGTATACCTGTCATTTAGTGGCGGCAAGGACTCGACAGTCATGCTGCATATTGCGGCAAAAATTGCAAAAGAGCGTGACCGAAAAATAGGTGTTTTATTTGTTGACCTAGAGGCGCAGTACCAAGCAACCATTCAATGCCTTCTTGATTGTATTGAACTCCACAAGGATGTTTTAGACGTGTATTGGGTTTCCTTACCCACTGCACTGCGCAACGCCGTTTCTCAATACGAGCCTAAATGGACAACTTGGGAGCCGGAGCGGAAAAAGGACTGGGTACGAAATCCACCTAAATTCGCAATTACTGATTATGAGTATTTTGATTTCTATGAGTACAACATGGAATTTGAAGACTTTGTGCCAAAGTTTGCGCACTGGTACGCACAAGGCAGGTCATGCGCCTGCATGGTTGGCATCAGGACACAAGAAAGTTTGAACCGATGGAGAACCATTGCGGGACATGGCATCAAGTTTGAAAACATAAAATGGACAAACTACGTGGGCGGGACTGCGTACAATGTCTATCCGATTTACGACTGGACTACTGAAGATATTTGGACGTATCACGGCAAAAATAAGGATTTACCGTACAACAAAATATACGACCTAATGTCTATGGCTGGACTGACATTGCATCAGCAGCGTATCTGTCAACCGTATGGCGACGATCAGCGCAAGGGGCTATGGCTGTTTCACATATTGGAGCCTGATACGTGGGGGAAAGTTGTTGCTCGTGTAAACGGCGCAAATTCTGGCGCATTATATGCACAAGAAAATGGCAACATTTTGGGGAATGGCAAGGTCACAAAACCAGAAGGGCACACATGGGAATCGTTTTGCATGTTCCTGCTTGATAGTATGCCAGATCCCACCGCAGAGCATTACAAAAACAAGATCGCAATTTTTCTGCACTGGTGGAAAAAGCGCGGTTATCAAAGCGGAATACCGGACGAAGCCTCTTATGAAGACGAACGTGATAAAAAAGTTCCGTCTTGGCGGCGTGTCGCAAAAGTTCTGATTAGGGGTGACTACTGGTGTAAAGGGCTGTCGTTCGGACAAACAAAATCACAATCGTATGAGCGATACATGCGTGCTATGAAGTCGCGCCGCGCTGAATGGGGAATATTAGAATGATTATTGATTTAGAAGAAATCAAACAAATGAGCCTTGATGAAAAAATCAAGGCAATCAATGAAGCGAAGATTGCGCTTAGTAAAATAAGCCCCTTTACAGCAGAGCCAATTGACTGCGTGCTGTGGGTGAAGTCTGACGAACTGAACGCCAATGACTACAACCCCAATTCAGTTGCGAAGCCTGAGATGAAGTTGTTAGAGCACAGCATCAAAATGGATCACTACACACAGCCGATTGTTACGCACCTAGACGAATCGGGAAATCGCGTTGTTGTAGATGGGTTCCACCGCAACCTCGTTGGGCGCACTGAAGAAATATCAGAACGATTGCATGGCTATCTGCCTTGCACTGCTATCAACTCAGACCGCACAGAACGCAACGACCGCATTGCGGCAACTATTCGCCACAACCGTGCACGCGGGCAACATGGCGTTGAGTCAATGTCTGAAATTGTAGTAGAGCTGTCAAAGCGCAACTGGTCAGAAAAACGCATTGCTAAAGAGCTAGGCATGACGCAAGATGAGGTGTTGCGGCTAAAGCAAATGTCTGGTCTCGCTGAAATATTTTTAGATAAAGAATTTAGTGAAGCGTGGGAGATATCATGGGACTAGAGCATAACAAAAAAATATCCGCACAGCGCATATCAAGCGGGTACACAAAAGAGCAAATCAATCGTGAGCTAGATAGATTTTTGCAGCGCTGCACGCCTGAAATAGAGCGCAATTTCATCGACAGTATTATGACAGTGCCGGAGGTTGCGGAGCATTACGGCGTGCATCGTAATGTTATTCGTATAATCATCAAGCGAATTGAAGAGCGCAGCGGCAGCCCAGTTGGGTTCATGATTGGCGGCAGGCGTGCAATCAGTCGCGCTGAATTACCAAATCTCGCACCGCAGACAGTCGGCAAAAAGCCAAAATTCAAAGAAGTAATAAAAAAGCCAGCCTAACCGCTGGCTTTTTTATTACTTCTTATAGTTGACGCTTGACAGAATTGCTCCAACAAATCTTGCAAGAGTCTACCAAGCATCAGCCAAGC
>JAHDEP010000022.1:0-6178 GCA_020628775.1 Rhizobiaceae bacterium
CTATTGCTGCTGCCAAACCTGCTTTTTTTAGTTATGAAACAACCTCTTTTTCGAATTCTAGACGATCTCATAGATCAAAAATCTAGATCAAATTGGCTCCCCAATTTTCATGGTGCAGATTTTGGCAAACTAGTGTAAATTCTTGGTCCTATCTAAAATGATATCTATTAAATTACATGCATAATGCTGCAATGAGAAGATTGGGTTTTTAGTACCTTCGCGCATGAGGAACATAAAATGTGCTCGTAGGAATCCCATGTATCCATACGAACTCACAATAAAAAAGGAAAAAGGAAGATGATTTGTTCGTTTAAACATGTAAAAATAATCGCCACTTTATTGGCGACAGCGATGGTGCTTGCCGCATGCAGCGGTACACCGGAAGCGCCAGAGGTCGAGACTGTTGACGAAACTGCTACCGAAGTTGTAGCAGAACCCACAGAAGCCCCAGCCCCAACTGATCCTCCAGAGCCGACTGCGGAACCTGCACCAACCGATCCACCCGAACCAACAGATGAGCCGGAACCCACGGCCGAACCAGAGCCGACAGATGAACCAGAGCCAGAACCTGAAATGGTCGAGCAAGTTGAAAAAGTAGTTATCGCTTACAACGGCTATGAAGGGAACATGACCCCCTTCACGCACACATTTAACTCCCTTCCCAACACGCACAACCTGATCATGATGGTCTACGATACACTTTTCTGGTCTGCTAACGACGACGAACCAGATCCTTGGCTGGCTGAGACGGCTGTACCAAATGAGGACTTCACGACATGGCAGGTCACATTGCGCCCGGGAATCACTTGGCATGATGGGGAGCCATTGACGGCCGAAGATGTCGCTTTTACATTTGAATATTTCGAGGCATCCGGTCTACCCGGCCGATATGCTCACCATACATTTGATCAACCACACTTTGTGGGAGCTGAAGTCATCGATGAACTGACCATTGATATTTCATTTGAAGCACCGCTGTCTACATTTACCTACCTGCCCGGTGGCGACTTGCCCATCATTCCGAAACACATTTGGGAATCGATTGAAAAACCGGCCGCAGCGACAGAAATGTTGCCAATTGGAAGTGGCCCCTACAAATTAGTTGAAATCGTGCCGGATGAACTTTATCGTTTTGAGGCGAACAATGATTACTTCTTGGGGGCACCGGCCGTTGCTGCAATCAATATGCCAATTATCACCGCTCCACCGGCCGCATGGGCCGCTTTAGAAGCGGGGCAGGTTGACTTCGTCGCCCGTGATGTTGCACCGCCTCTTGTCGCCAAATTTAGTGGAGATGACAACTTTACAGTTGCTCGTGGAACCCACATGACATCGATCAACATGTTTTTCAACACCCGTCGTCCGTTGCTTGGTGACGCTGCTGTGCGTAAAGCGATTGCGATGGCAATGGATAAGCAGGCGTTAGTCGATACGATCTTGCTGGGCAATGGTCGAGTAGGCAATGACAACTTTGTCCACCCTGATTCACCTTGGGCATTGCCGGATGGCGCACATCAGTTTGACCCAGAAGCCGCGGCCGCCTTGCTCGATGACGCCGGGTACACAGAATTTAATGATGCTGGTATCCGCCTCTCACCAGAGGGGCAACCGCTCTCTTTTGAAGTGTTGGCCCCTTCTACCGCACCATTGATTCAGCGAGCCATCCAGTTAGTTGCTGAGCAAATGCTACCGTTGGGAATCGAGTTGAGGATTGAAGCCCTTGACGTACCCACGATTCGTCAGCGCAGGCTACCGGCCCTTGAGTTTGATTACGACATCTTCTTACAACCTTTAGAGTCACACACCCATGCCGACCCTGACGGCTTGTATTATTTCTTTCACTCACCGGGCAAAGGGGTAGGCGGCATCTTCTCCGCTTATCGCAATCCAGCATTTGACGCTTTGGCAGAAGAAGCGGCCGTGACCATCGATCTTGATGAGCGGGCTGAAATGCTATACGACATGCAGCGCATGCTGGCCGAAGATGTACCAGCCATTGTTCTCTACTATCCCGATGGGATTTACGCCTATCGTACAGAAACCTACAACGGCTGGGTAGTAGAGCCAGGACATGGTGCATTTACAAAACGCTCGTTCTTGCCTCAGACCGTAGACCAATAAGCCAAAAATGATCATGCGGCAGGCTGTAATTAAACACAGTCTGCCGCATTTTTGTTTTCGCCTGCCTCTCAACCTGATGCTACGCACATCTGCTTCTACATTATTACAGTACAGCGTGACCCTACTCGCTGTCCTTGTCCTCAATTTTACGCTGCCCCGCCTTGCTCCCGGTGATCCGGCCGACTACCTCTTTCCACCTGAACTGGCCGGCACACTGACCCCAGAGCAGCGAGAAGAATTGATGGCTGATTTTGAGCTGGATGGGACGACTTGGTCACAATTCAGGCGATATATCGGTGGTTTAGCTCAAGGGGACCTCCTGCTTTCAGTGCGCTACCGCCAGCCGGTGCTCGATGTACTCCTAGAACGGCTTCCTTGGACCCTTTTACTCACCGGCTCGTCGCTCTTGCTGACGACAACAATCGGCATTGGATTAGGATTTTGGTCTGCATGGCGCCGGGGTCAGATCAGCGATGTTTCAACATTGATTACTGTGCTTTTTATCGATGCGTTACCCGGCTTTTTTGTCGGCATGCTTTTTATCCTGCTCTTCTCTGTAAAACTTGGCTGGTTTCCCATTATCGGCAGTCTCGCCGCGAGCCGCGCGACTGGGGTCGAGTTTTGGATAGAGGCGGCCAAACGGTTGGTTATGCCGGTTGTAACTCTCACTCTTGCAACACTGGCACCGGTCTACCTCTCGGCTCGAGCGGCATTAATCAGTGAAATAAATGAAGATTACCTTCTAATGGCAGAAGCAAAGGGGTTGGCTGAACGCCAAATTCGACGTCATGCTCAGCGGAATGCGCTCCTCCCACTTTCTAGCATTGTGCTGCTTAACATTGGCACCCTTGTTGGCGGGGCAACCTTAATCGAAACGGTTTTTTCTTATCCGGGCCTTGGCTTTGTTATTTTCCAAGGGGTAGCCGCTCGTGATTATCCCCTGCTACAAGGTGCATTTCTTTTTATGGCCCTTGCCGTCATCGGATCCAATTTCATCGGCGGGTTACTCTATCCGCTGCTTGATCCTCGGTTGCGCACCCCTGCGAGCAACGCATGAGTCAAATCTTGTCATCACGGTCAAATCGCCCCAAGACGAATAGCCTAGCCGGAATTCCCCTCGACCCTTTGGCTATAACAGGAGCGTTGCTCCTTATCATCATTTTGGGGATCGCAATCTTTGCCCCTTGGCTGACCCAGTTCCAGCCTACGGAGCGGGCCGGGCTTCCATTCCAAGCACCAAATGAACTACATACGCTAGGGACAAATGACTTAGGGCATGATATTTTTAGCCAGCTTATTTTTGGCGCCCGTCTTTCGCTCCTTATCGGATTTTTATCGGCCGGTCTAGCCATTGTCGTCGCCTTAACCATCGCTTTAACGGCCGCCTACTCCTCCGGTTGGCTTAAAATCGTTTTGCTTCGATTGGTTGATGTCACTCTTTCATTCCCCGTTATGCCCTTAGCCATTTTACTGGCAGCCTTTTTGGGTCGGGAACTCGGGATTACGATCGCAACGATTTCCTTGGTGCTTTGGGCACGGCCCGCCCTTATTTTGACCCCGCAAGCAGCAAAAATTGGCACCTTTCAACATGTTGTGGCGGCCGAAGCGATGGGTGCTACACCGCGTTACATCCTTATCCGTCATATGTTGCCCCGCCTGATGCCATTGGCCATTGCTCAATTTGTGCGGGCAGCAAATGTTGCCATCTTTTTAGAAGCGGCTCTTGCTTTCCTAGGCTTGGGGGACCCAAACCGCATTAGCTGGGGAACGATGCTTTTCTTTGCGAACGCCAGCAGTGCGATGCTAACAGATGCTTGGCGCTGGTGGGTATTACCCGTCGGGCTAGCATTAACGCTGACAATCGTTTCTTTGGCGTTGCTTGGCTTTGGTATCGAACGCTGGATCGATCCACGTTTAAGTCAATCCGCTGAGCCTCTGCGGGCAAGGCAAGCGAAGCAAAAAAACAGAAAAGAAGACGGCCGCATGGCTCAGGGACAAGCTCAAGGCAGCAATGAGCACAAAAAAACGCTCCCACTATTGCAAATTAGCAACTTGTCGATTCGATATAAAAGCAAGTCTGGTGAACATAGCCCTCTTGTTGTTGATTCGGTCAACCTTAAAATCAATAAAGGTGAAGTGGTCGGTCTGATTGGACCATCTGGCTGTGGGAAAAGTAGCCTGGCGATGACGCTGCTCAGGCTAAAGTTGGCCCCGCCAAGAGAAGCAACAGGGGAAATCAAGTGGAATGGAGACCCTCTTTTCGCTCTACCGCTTGAATTGGTTCGTGGTCGGGAGTTAACACTCATCCCCCAGAATGCGATGAACGCTCTAAATCCGGTCTATACCGTTTACAAGCAGTTGTTAGAGGTTGCAGAACTCCGGCCAGAGCTTGGCGACCCTCAAAACCGGGTGCATGAATTGCTGTCTTTGGTCGGAATCCCGACCGAGCGGCACACAGCTTATCCCCATGAGCTGAGCGGTGGTATGCGCCAACGAGTTGTGATCGCCATGGCGGTCATTAATCGCCCCCAATTGGTTATCGCGGACGAGCCAACAACCGGTCTGGATCGGGTGACCCAAATCGAGATCTTAACTCTAATCCTCGATTTGAAACGACGGTTCAAGATGGCGATGTTGCTCATTTCGCATGACCTTGCTCTTGTAGGCCAAGCTGCTGATCAACTTTATGTGATGGATGCTGGAAAGATTGTAGATCAAGGGGCGGCAGCTGCTGTGTTAGAAAGAAATCATCCCTCACAAATTGAATTGCCCGTGACTTCAAAAACAACAGGCCAAAATGATTTACAGGTAAGCAAGCAACTTTTACACCTTAATCAAGTATCAAAAGCGTTCGGCAATCAACGGGGTTTGTTTAGCCCTCGTGATGATGTAATGGCTTTAAATAGTGTTTCTCTGTCGTTGGAACCAGGAGAGATCGTTGCGCTAGTGGGCCAAAGCGGAGCAGGAAAAAGTACGCTAGCCCGCCTCATCCTTGGTCTTGAGCAACCGGATCAAGGCTCTCTGACTGTCGATGGAGTAGAGATGTCTCCTCTTTCTCGTAAGGGTTGGCGACAATGCCGAAGAGAAATGCATCTGATATTGCAAGACCCCTATCAATCGCTTCACCCCGGGATGAAGGTCGGTCGGTTGGTCTCGGAACCATTGATGATATTGAATCAGATGACGCGGTCAGAACAACAACAAAAAGTTTTTGAAGCTTTAGAAGCGGTGGGGTTAACTCCAGCGGCCGAATATAATGATCGTTTTCCACACCAGCTTTCTGGTGGTCAGCGGCAGCGGGTCGCACTGGCTCGGGCGATGATCGGCCAGCCGAAATTGATCATTGCAGATGAACCAACCTCGATGCTCGACCCATCTTTGCAGGCGGTTATTCTCGGCTTAATTGATCAAATCCGGCAGGAAAAAGGGAGTGCTGTTTTGCTGATCACGCATGATTTAAATGTGGCCAGCAGCATTAGTGATCGCATTGGCGTTATGCAAGCTGGTCGGCTAGTTGAAATCGGCCCGACGGCAGACCTTATCAAGCAACCACAACATCCATATACCCAAGAACTTATTGGTATGGGAAGTGAAATTCAAACCGGTTAATGACAGGAGAAGTAATGAACAATCGAAAAAAACTTATCTTTTTTACCAATCCGGATCCAGCAATCCGGCCGGAGCAAATTGAACAAGCGTATCACTTTGCCAATATTGCTAGCATCGCTGGATTAGAGGCAGAGGTACGTCTGGCAGGCGATGCGGTTAAGGTAGCCCTTGCCAATACGATTCCTGAAGGCCATATCCTCAACGAGAAAGTCGCAGATGGCCCAAATGCCAAATATGACATCACCTTTTGACCATTTTGCATGGATGCTCGGGGAGTGTCCAAAGAGGATGTTGAAGCGGTTGGGGGGTATGTTAGGCTTCTCCCCGATATTTTGGTTGAAGTAGCTGAAGGGAAATCTGAGTTTGTGTATTTAGGCTGAAATTTTCGTGGTGCGTATTTCGTTAGGTCAAAGCGACCTCACGGAAAACGCACCACGCACATAACAAA
>JAHDEP010000022.1:6278-7463 GCA_020628775.1 Rhizobiaceae bacterium
GCTTCTTTTTGAGTACGAACTTTGTTCGCAATTGTGAATACATTGGGGATGTTTAGCTCCCCGGCCATTTGGTGGATACGTGCAGCCGTTTCTAGCGATCGATAGTACGGTTCCGTCACAATCAACATGACATCTGAGTGACGTGTCGTTGTGCGGCTTAAATGTTCAACACCGGCTTCCATATCGGTTACGATGATAGTTTGATCATTTTTAGGATGAGCTCCGATAATGCTACGAACTGTAGCATGTGCGCGGCAAGCTCAACCAGCGCCTGCATGGTCGATTTTTTTCATCGCCAGCAGTTGAATATCATCAGATGCCATCGTTCCATACCGATCTGCAATATCCTCTATGGAATGTTGTAAAACCGGGTGACGGTCTCCGTTTGCATCTTCCTCGTATTCGATCAAGTTACCTGGCAACGCTTCCACATCGTTTATTTTTTCTGCGGGGATTCCCAATGTAATACCCAAATTCGGGTTACTGTCCCCATCAATGGCTAGGACAGGATGATTTTCTTGGGCAAAAAGACGCGCGAGTGTTCCTGCTATTGTCGTTTTGCCCGATCCTCCTTTTCCGGCAATGGCAATTTTCATTTGCTTTTCTCCTTTTTATTCTGCAGCTCAAGTTAAGGGGCATTACCCTTATTTAATATTTTAGCCTTTAACAAATTCTTGGCAACGGATCACCCACAAGCATATCCAGCACACGAGTTCCGCCGATTTCAGTACGAAGAAACACCATTCCTTCAGGGTCTTTTAGGACTTCGCCAATAATAGCGGCCGCTTTGCCTTGGGGATGGTTTCTCATCGAAGCAAGGGCTGTCTCAGCTTGATCGGGTGGCACAACAGCGATAAGTTTTCCCTCATTCGCTATGGTGAGTGGATCTAAACCTAAGATCTCACAAGCCCCTCGCACTTCACGTAGCACTGGAATTTTTTCCTCATCTAAGGCTATCGCTACATTGGAGTTTAGGGCGATTTCATTGAGACTGGTCGCAACGCCCCCTCGGGTTGGGTCTTTGAAACAGCGAGCTGATGGAGCCGCCTTCATGATGTCAGCCACTAGGGTATGCAAAGGGGCGCTATCACTAATAATTTCAGCTTCCATCTCGAGACCCTCACGTGCCATCATTACGGCGATGCCATGATCACCCACATTCCCATTTATCAGGATTTTGTCCCC
>JAHDEP010000022.1:7563-23004 GCA_020628775.1 Rhizobiaceae bacterium
TCATTACGGCGATGCCATGATCACCCACATTCCCATTTATCAGGATTTTGTCCCCTGGTTGGACGTTAAGGGTAGAAAATTGATGATCTGCTTGCAGAACGCCGACTCCGCTGGTGTTGACGAATATTTTGTCGGCACTCCCTCGATTAACCACTTTAGTATCGCCTGTTACAACAGGAACGTTTGCCTCGGCCGCTGCTACTTGAATTGATGCAACGACTTGACGCAACGTTTCAATCGGCAAACCTTCTTCCAAAATCAACCCAACTGACAAAGCGATTGGTTGTGCCCCAGAAGTGGCTAAATCATTAATGGTGCCGTTTACTGCGAGCTTTCCGATATCACCGCCAGGAAAGAATAGTGGGTTGACCACATATGTATCGGTAGTAAACGCGATCCGGCCGGTGTCGACATTTAACACGGCGGCATCATCCATCCGGTCAAGTATGGGATTGGAAAATGCGGCCGCAATTAGCCCTTCAATTAAATTATGACTTGCTTTACCACCGCTCCCGTGGCTCATCGTAATCGTGTCACCCCGCAAGTAGAACTTTCCCTGACGGATTTTGCGGACTTTCTCGATTTTTTCTAAAGCTTCGTCGAGCGTTTGAGGCTTAAAGCTCATTGTTCACCTATGACTGGGATGTCGCTTACTTGGATATTACGACGCTGTGCGGCCATTGAAAATCGGCCGTAGTTATAATATGCGGCACAAGCACCTTCTGAAGAAACCATACAAGTCCCAATCGGTGTTTCGGGTGTACATGATGTGCCAAAAACACGACACTCCCACGGCTTAATAACCCCTTTCAACACTTCGCCACATTGACACGCCTTTGGATCAGCCACCCGAACACCAGGAATCTCGAATTTCACTTCCGCATCCCACGCTTCAAATTCCGGCCGGAGCTTTAGCGCACTTTGATTAATAAACCCAAGGCCACGCCATTCAAAAAACGGCCGCAGTTCCATCGTCTCCTGCATCACCCTTAATCCGTGAATATTGCCTTCTTCTCGCACAACTCGCTTGTATTGGTTTTCAACCTCACAACGGCCGTCTGCGATCTGTTTCAGAATCATATAGATCGACTGGACTACATCGAGCGGCTCAAAACCGGCCGCCACAATCGGCTTCTTATATTTTTGGGTGATGAATTGATAAGGTCGTAAACCGATAATCGTTGAAACATGTCCGGGTCCGATAAACCCGTCTAGCCGCAAATCAGGACTATCAAGAATCGCCTTAATCGCTGGGATAATCGTGATGTGATTACAAAAAATCGAAAAGTTTGTCAGCCCTTCGTCCTTTGCTCGCTTAAGAGTCAAAGCTGTTGAAGGTGTGGTGGTTTCAAAGCCGATAGCGAAAAATACAACCTCTTTATCCGAGTTGTCACGCGCGACTTTGAGGGCATCAAGTGGTGAATAAACAAAACGAACGTCAGCACCGGCAGCTCGAGCATCTAACAGACTGCCATCAGACCCAGGGACCCGCATCATATCCCCATAGGTTGTAAAAATAACATTGGGAGATTTGGCGATTGCAATCGCATCATCGATACGCCCCATCGGGATAACACAGACTGGACAGCCAGGTCCATGGATCAAGTCGATATTGCTGGGCAAAATATCTTCGATCCCATGTTTGTAGATCGTATGGGTATGCCCACCACACACTTCCATGATTTTAAACTGCTTTCCAGCACTTAGTTCAGCGATTTGATCTTGCAGTTTCTTGACCAAATCCCGTCGTCGAAATTCGTCTACAAATTTCATGAGTCCACCTTGTTGCTCCCTTCAATAATCTTATGCACAAGCTTTATCAGTGCATGATAAAGGGTTGCATGCACCTCTTGGATACGAGGAATATAGCTTGATTGCACGATAAAACAATAATCGAGATCGATGGCTGCAAATCGGCCGCCATCATACCCTGTGATTCCTATGGTGATGAGCCCTAGCTCTTTTGCCTTTTCAAATGTTGAAATAAGGTTGGCCGATTGCCCACTTGTTGAAAAACCGACCAAAACATCTCCCCGTTGCCCATATGCAATCAATTGGCGCAAAAAAATGTTATCAAACCCAACATCGTTGCCAACGGCCGTTATCAGACCAAAATCATTGGTCAAGCTGATAGCTGGGACAGCCGGTTTTCCATCTGGGGCGTTTAAAAAATCGGCCGCAAGATCAGCTGCATCAGTTGCACTGCCCCCGTTCCCCATCGTTAAAATCTGCTTCCCCGCCAAAACGGCGGTCGCAATCGTCTCGGCCGCTCGCACCAAATTCTCTCTATTTTCAGCGATAAACGCCCTGCGCATCGACTTGATCTCTTCCGCTTTTTGCAAAATAGAAGCCTGGGCCTCTTTCAACTTGTCAGCTTGAGATGTTTCCGGCTGGTCTTCTAAAAATGGGTAAAGGAATTGGGAGAATGGGTCATCGTTTGACATGCTCAAGTCCCATCCTTAAAGAAAACATGAACCAACTCCCACAAAATATGGTAAAGCGTTTCATGTATCTCTTGAACAATTTCAGGCTCATCATGCGGAACACAAAATTGATAGTCGCACTTTGTCCCGTTTTTTGGTGGGTGTCCGCCCAAAAATAAGGTGAGCATCCCTTTTTCGGCCGCTGTATTGATGCCTGATAATACCGATTGATCAGAACAATTAGGATCGATCCCAATCGCTATGTCAGATGGTCGGCCGAAGGCCGCTATCTGAGTCGCATAGCTTGTTAAATTTCGATCTAGGGCGATTGCGGGTAAAGCCCGCTTGCCAACCAACACCGGATGGACAAATTCAACAGAGAGGTGAAGCGCATCGGTTCCCGCATTTCCCGCACCAAATGCAAGCAAGCGTCCCCCATCTTCAAAGCGCAATGCCATCGCTTGACAAGCTTGGGCGATTTTTTCAGCCTCATTTGGAAAATAAGCATCAACGGCATCAATGCTCTTTTCAAAATAGCTATCAGCGATCACATGTAAATCAATGGTCATTTTAAAGTTGTTACTCGATTTGGCTTGCCATCAGCTCATCAAGCTCATCTTTGAACTCCTGACCCATACTTTCTAAAAACTTCAGCGTCCTAGCGGCCTCTTCTTCATCGATAATGCTTAATGCGAAACCAACATGGACAAGAACCCAGTCTCCGACTTTTAGTCCGTCAGGCAAGACCAGACCGACGTTGACATTTCGGCGCACTCCGTTTACATCGATCTTGGCGATTTGATTAGTTTCATGCACAAATTCAATAATCTGACCCGGAATTCCTAAACACATAATTTCCTCTTAATGAGGTGGGCATTGGCAACCGCTATTTGACCTAGCGCCAATCCACCATCATTGCACGGTACTTTTTCGTTTAAATAAATTTCAAATTTAGAACAGGCTAGTTTGTTTGAAACCTGCTCAACGAGGGTGCGATTTTGAAACACACCACCACTGAGTGCAACTTGATTTAGGTTATACACCGTTCTAAGATCCTGACAAACAGAGACAATCATTTCGACAATTCCATTATGAAATTTAGTTGCGATAATTTCATTCGGAATCTTTTCTTTAAGATCGCATAAGAGCGCCAATAAAAGCTGGTCTGTTTTGATAACAGAGTCGGTTAGTGGAAGGGAATATTTTTCTTCGGTGAGAGTTGGATCGGCCAAAGCAGCCAGCTCGATAGCGGCCTGCCCTTCATACTGAACAGATCGTTGCTTAAAGATGCCAGATACAACAGCGACTGCGTCAAACAATCGGCCGATGCTTGAACTAAGCGGCGTATTTATATCTTTGTCGATGATCTGTTGTATTAGGTTCCACTTTGACCGGTCGAGCGTTTGGCAGAACAAAATATTTTGGTCAACCCAATCATCGCCTAACTGAGCGTACATCCACCCAGCCGCAACCCGCCAAGGCTCATGGATCGCCTTCTCCCCTCCAGGTAACAACAGATGTTCTAAGTGCGCCACTCGCTCGAATCCATTCAAATCTGCAACGAAAAATTCGCCTCCCCAAATCGTCTCGTCTGTCCCATAGCCGGAGCCATCAAATGCAACCCCGATGATCGGCTCTTGCAAACGATGTTCAGCCATAACCGATGCGACATGTGCATGATGATGCTGTACCTGAATCACCTCTAACTCGGTAAATTCCGAAGCATATTGGGTGCTGTAGTAATCAGGATGCATGTCACAGGCGATGACTTCCGGCTTAATTTCAAAAAGCTTTTGAAAGTGATTAATCCCTTCTCGAAAGCTTTCAACGGCCGCTACATTGTTCAAGCCACCGACATGGTGGCTAAGAAAGGCGTGTTGATTGTTTGCTAAACAAAAGGTGTTTTTCTGCTGACCACCTACCGCTAAAATCGATTGAACCACAGGTTGATCAAGCTGGATTGGTAATGGGGCATATCCTCGCGAGCGTCGTAAAAAGTGAGGTTTGCCGCCGATAACTTGAATGACTGAATCATCACAGCGCATATGAATCGGCCGATTGTGGGTCAAGGTCTCATCCGCAATTGGGGATAATCTGTCGGCCGCATCGTCATCAGCATAGACAATCGGCTCATCGCTAAAGTTGCCAGATGTCATCACCAAAGCGGATGGTCCGTTAGCTAAAAGCAGGTAATGCAAAGGGGTATAGGGGAGCATCACGCCTAAACGATTTAAACGAGGGGCGATTTGATCAGGCAAGTTGCAATCAGGTCGCTTGCGGAGCAAAACAATCGGTCGTTGATGACTGAAGAGTGCTTTTTCTTCCTCATCAGTTAGGGTACAAATCTTTTCGGCACTTGCTAAATCAGCCACCATGATAGCGAACGGCTTTCCCCAGCGATGTTTTGATGCCCTTAGCCGATTCACAGCTTTCTCGTTTTGCGCGTCACAGGCCAAGTGAAAACCGCCTAAACCTTTAACTGCGATGATCTCCCCATCTGCCAAACTTCTTTGAGCCTCCTCAACCGATATGGACAAAGTCGGGCCACAATCAGGACATCCGTTTGGTTGCGCATGAAAACGGCGGTTAGATACCGTTTCATATTCTGTTTGGCAAGCCTTGCACATCACGAACGATGCCATTGTTGTAGACGGCCGGTCATAGGGAATATCTTTGACAATGGTAAAGCGAGGGCCACAATTTGTGCAGTTGATAAACGGATAGTGATAACGCCGATTAGATCGGTCAAAAAGCTCTTCAAGGCACTCTTCACAAATTGAGCTATCAGGGGTGATGAAGGCCGATTGCTCCGATTCAACATGGCTTGGGGCGATCTCAAAAGTGTTAGGCACTCTCACTTGATTAACCGATGGGAGCGTTATTAGGTCAACTGATTCGACCTTTGCTAAAGGAGGGGCATCTGATGATAGGCGTTCAATAAAGCGGTCTAGCTGTTTTTGTTTCCCAAATACCTCAACATCTACTCCACTTGATGTATTTTTAACTGTTCCGGTTATACCAAGGTCGTAGGCAAGTGCATAAACAAACGGCCGATACCCGACGCCTTGCACGGCCCCCCGAATTGTGGCCCGATAATGTTTGACCATCATCCATTTTCCCCAAGCGCAACCTGAGCGATCAGTTCATCGATTTTTTCAATGGCACGAGGAATCGCATCCTGAATTTCAGGGCTTAGCTTCATCTCAAAGTCATCAAACAGCGCGACTTCACAACCTAAAATATAAACTTTGGGGGGTAGAACATTGATCGCCTTCGCCAGCATCATCGCTCTGGTCGGGTTGGTATAGTGCATATCGGCCACGAAAGCATTGCGTTCATCGAATGAAAAGTCAGCAAGATCAGGGACTTCAGCCTCAAGCAGGTAAAGTTGCCCCGGTTCACCCCCTCGTTCAACCGCATCCACCAAGATCAAAACATCATATTTGTCCATCAGCTCTTGAACGAGCCGAATACCAGCGATGCCCGTCTCAACCACCTTGACACTGCTGGGTAATCCCCCTCTATCTATCAAGCGGTGTACGACAGCGATACCAAAGCCATCATCCTGACGTAGGACATTACCTACCCCAGAAATTATAATTGATGGCAAATTGATTTCTGCCTTGGTGGTTGTTTCACTTTCCATCCTTTCTTTTCCGTAAAACAGGAATTCTTGCCTGTAAGTTTAAATAGGTAAGGGCGCCTATTTTACAATCCGATATTACCAACCACTAGCCGACCAGCTCAATGCATCCAATCCGGCACATTAAAGCCTATTCGAACGGTACCGTTTTCCCCAATGAGTAGTGGATGGCTAACTAATCTTAAATTCGACCCGTTTTGAATCATCCCGCTCCGGACATCATAATGGCAACCGTGCCAAGGGCAAACCAATATATCTCCATCTAATTCACCACGAGCTAAAGGGAGAACTGAGTCGATACAGGCGTTTTCATATGCATAAATCTCATCTTCCCCAATTCGGCAAAAAACGATGTCATGCCCTTCCATTTTGCGTTCAGCAATTGAGCCGATGGGAATCTCATCAAGTTTAAATACGGGAATCCAAATTGGTTTCTTAATCTCTTCTATTGGCTTAACCATAATTTGGTCAAGGCCGATGATTCCTCCGCCTGTACTGGCGGTTATTGCTTGGGGTACGTCTTCGGCCGGGACAAAATCATAGACCATCATCAGGGTTTGAATGCCATAATCATTGGCCATATCGATTTTGATATGTTCAGCTTTTTCTTCGATTAGATGCACAAGACGTGTAAGCCCTTCTCGATGTAGGTGGTCAATGCAATTGAGTAATTCAAAGACATCTTCCTGAACCTTAGGATAAGGCAGCTTTTCTAAAACCTCCAATAACCCTCGGATGTGATGTGTTAGTTTTTCTAGATCTTCATCGTTTAAGCGGGGAAGAGGTTCCATAGGTAAATTTTAATTAATGATTATGGCTGCAGCTACCGTGATTTCCGGTTTTATGACAATCACAATCGGCCGCACATTCTCCATGCGCCGGTTTGGTAAGTTCAGAAAAGCCATCTGCAAAGCGGCGGCCACCTTCTTTCCGGCCAAACTCCGATAAGCTGTAACGATTGCCTAAAGGCATCCCGGCCGGATCAGGATGAAAGTTTAAATATCCATCTTTAACCGCCTCATCTAAGTGAAATTGGATAAGGTTAGATTCCACGCCAAGAAACTGGCGAATATCCTCAATTGTTGCTTCTGAAGCTAGCCCTTCCCCCTTGAGCCAAAACATGATTTGTAAAATCTCATCTCGCCAAAATAAGGCATCAATCGAAGGGTCGTGTTCGTGTGATGGGTCAGATTGATCGTGATTCATGGGTAAAGTTCGAACTGTTTGCCTTCTAAAATCTCTTTTGGCTTGATGGCTGACCAATCGGCCAGTGCCGCATGTTCCACCGCTTTAAGAACCTCTGGGATTCTAGCTTGTAATGCATCGGTTAGCCTCTCTCCAGCCTGTTCTGGATGAGGTTCAACATCAACTATTAGAGTCTCTGTCGGCCAAATGTCAAAATATTCACCGATAACCAGTAAATTGTCGAGGCTTGTTACCCCAGTTACCGCTTCTGAAATTCGATCTTGGATCGATTCAAGAGACGGGATACCACCTTGCCAATGGTAATAAGTCAACGTGCCAATTGGTCGGTCACGCGGTGTTGCCGATAAGATGACGACCCTATCATAGGGTTCAGTCCGTGCTTGAAAGTTTTGCACAATTGCGACAGCCCCCCAATTCAATTCATCGATTTCAACCTCATCAGGCCAATCCATTTCCTGCATAATCGGGAAAAGAATTGGCCCTAAGGAAAAGTCTTTTAAATTGTGATAACCCAACGTGCCGATTAAAACCATTACGATTTGTGATTGACTATTCGAGCCGTGTCGTCGTCATTAATTGAACTTGATTATTCTACACCGCATGCGCAAGTAGTTACCTCACGGGTAATCAACTTATCCGCCCCATCTACCATGATGTGTGTCGTACAAGGCATACAAGGGTCAAAACTACGAATAGCCCGCAAAATATCGATCCCTTTAAAGTCATCGTCCATGTTTGCTTCGATGATCGGTGTATTCAAGACCGCCTCTTCATATGGGCCTTCTGCCCCCCATGGGGTACGTGGCGCTGCATTCAACGTTGATGGGGTAACAATCTGATAATTACCAATTGCGCCATCATCAATAACCAGATGATGAGATAAGAATCCACGACCGGCACCCCAGAAACCAACGCCCATTTGAGTACCTTTTTTCGGAATTTCATAGGGAGTACTGACCTCTGTCTCACCTTGTCGCAACATCTCCATCGCCATCTTCCAGTTCTCCATGCTTACCATGGCTGAATAAGGAATAGCATAAGCTCTAGCTCGATTACGCTCTAAGGCATTCCAATGTTCAGGCACCTTCCATTCTAGACCTGCATCTGGCAAGACGCCACCTGGTACTAGAATTTTGAGGCTATGACCGGTCGATTCTAGAAACTCACTAGTAGGCAATTTTTGCGCCTTAGCAGTCATATAGAGGCGGGTGTAAGCTCCTGCCTCCATTGGCATTCTGTCCCAAGTTGGAGAGGTGTCCCAGCTGTATTTATCTCGCCAGCTTTGTTTTCCTGGCTTCGGCTTGGTTTCTTTATTCCATGGGTGATTTGGGCTGAGCGGTAAGCCAAGCGGGTCGGTTTTAAATCGTTGTCCATCCCAATGTTCATAGTAGGAATGTTCGATAAATTCTTCTAGCCCAGCATTTAATTTTGATAAATCGGTTGTAACGACTTCTCCATCAACCAAAACACCAGGGGTTGACCAACGAGCGTTCCCCCACTCATCCATATTGGCATAGCTTGCATCATAAACTCCAGGACGGTCCCATACACCGGTATCAGCCATGGTTGCCGGCCGGATACCACACCTAGCGTAGTCGGGGTTAAATTCAACCATGAAGTCAAATACATCATCCCAAATACCAACAACTTTTTGACCATAATCAAAGAATTTCTGCAAACGAATATACAGCTCGTTTAGAACACTTGGGGTGATCGTAGCGGCAACGCCACCAGGAATCACCGACTGAGGATGTGGATATTTCCCACCGATTAAGACATACGCTTCACGGGCAACACGGGTCATGCCAAGTGCTTCTAGGTACAATTTTCCTGTTAAAGGATTAAGATCGGTCATGATCTCGCCCACTGTGCTGTAACCATGTTTTGCTTGGTTTTTAGCGGGGGCTTTTGTTGCCGCTTTAAACAATTCCGGGTTGGTCGCGTTGATCAGCTGTTCTGAGTAGTCAGGGCCAGCCAAGAGGAAAAGATGAAGCGGATGATCGTACAGATATTCGATTGAGAGCAAAAGGTTGCGAATAACGATGCCCAATGGGGGTGGTTTGATATCCAGGGCCATCTCCATCGCTAAGGCGGCCGTTGTTGCATGAACCCCACCACAAACCCCACATGCTCGACTGCTAATGTAGGCGGCATCACGAGGATCACGACCGCGCAAAATAATCTCATACCCTCTAAATAGTGTCGCCATCGAGTTGGTAGAAACCACTTTTTTGTTTTTTAGGTCAACGACACTATGAAAGGCTAAGGCTCCAGCAACACGAGTCACAGGATCGTAATCGACGCTTTTTATAAATCCGTTTTTAGCCAGAAGCTCATGCACTTTGTCTTCGCGTTCAGCCAGATCAATCACTTGATAATCGTAGGGGTTATTCACCCCTTCTTTTAAATAAGCTTGACCATTCTCATCAAATTCAACAGGTAAGTTTTTAAAGCACATGCGCTAATTCCTTCTTGTAAGAAACAAAATAATTTGTCTTTTTTTCTCTTAATCGAGCAATACTAATCAGTTCTAATTATCTCAGCAAATAGATTATACTAAGTTCATGACTTGGGCGGCCGCAACCAAATCTTCGTCAACAGCGTCTAAACCCTCTTCAAGGGTGCCCAATGCACCATTGATCGTTGTTAAATGAGGTTCTAAAGGAGCAGAGTGATCTACGATAGCCTGAAGTCCTCCAGCCAACGCGGCAAGATGGTTACCAGCACGACGCAGAGCAACAATAATACTGACCAAATAGTAGACAAGGGCCAATACGATAATAAGTGCAACGACAATCGTTGCGGGAACTAGAAAAGCGGGGGATATCATATCTTTCTCTTCCTAATTTGTTCTTGGCGAAAAAAGTTTAAGCTTTTGCTCGACCGGCCAAAGTTTCCTTAATCGTGTTTGTATTTTCTTTGATTTGACCAGCAACGCCTAGAATCGCCGTTGCCACAGAAATCGTATCTTCCAAAGCTTTAATGTGACTGACGTTTTCAGCAATTCCGACCCCGGCTTCAGCCATCTCATCAAAATACCGTTCAATGTTTTTAGCAGCATTCAGCGTACGTTGTAACAAATATAACGCCAACGGGACGATGACTAAAACAATGACAAGTAGCAAAATAAACCAGATTGTATATACAGCTTGAGGCATTTTATTTATTCCCCTCATCTTGCTTAAGCACATTTGTAATCGTGTTGGCAAGATGTTGATTAGCGGCCGTCAGTTCGCCAGCAACAGCGGTGAGTCCCCCATTCAACTGGGTGACCTCGACCGGCAAATGAGCCGTTTCTGTTTCAATCGCCCGAAGGCCCAAACGTAGCTTGGCTAAATAACTATCAGGGTTCCCGCCAATCGCCTCAAGCGTTTTAGAGATCACAATCAAGTAGCGTGCCAGCCCGAGAAAAAAGACAAGCGTGAGTATCGCTGTCAGCACCATCAATAATACATACATCTGTTAATCTCCTGCCGCCATCGCTTTTTGATGATTGAGAACACAGTGGGGACAACCTGGACAGCCATCAGCGTGTTCTTCTATCGCTTTTGTTGCCCCTTTAATCGCTTCGGACGCCTCTAAAATCTTGCCAGCCACTCTATTTGTAGTGGGGAGCAAAATCGGAATTTGAATCGTATTATTGGCGACAAGCTGGCCGTGTGTCCAAATGGCACTCGCACCGGCCAAAATGTTTTTCGCTGTGCGCAAAATCCACTCTAGTAAAAAGACAACGACGAGAGTCACGACAAGGGCGATAACGAGTGAGATCACCCAGATTGTTGTTGCGGCATCCATTAGCGCCCTCCTTCAGCATCGTGCAGGGCGGCTGCTACGGCCGCACCATGCCCTTTGATCGATTCAGCCGTCTCTAAAATCTCAACGGCGGTCGTATTGGTTCCATCTAAAGCCCAGATAATATCCGTTTGCTCTCGTGTTTTTTGAACCAGTCCCAAAGCCGCAATCGCTAAATCTAAGATTCGTTGGGCGGCCCGTTGAACTAAAATGAGCAAGACGGCCGCAACCAAAATTATGACGACCGCGATAGCGAGCCAAATATAGAAGCTTGTAAACAACTCAGCGTCTGTCATGATCAGGCAACCTCCTTCTCTTTGGATTCATCAAACGTAACTGGAGCGGACGTTTTATGGAACCGATTGGGGCTCACATTTCCAGCATGCTGTAGCTTTTTATAAAAATAGTTATTCATTTTGGCAAAAGCATTGGGTTCAGCCACATGTCCCCAACCGCTAGGGACATGCCCCTTCTCATTCCAGCGTCGGGTCCGGTTCAGACTACTGTTTGAAAATTCCCGCAAGCGGCGAATGACCGCGCCGTAAACTTTTGAGCTATTTGAGGAAACAAGTGTGCCTGGGGGTTTTTTATAGAAAGGAGCAAAGCTATCGGGGAAACCAGGCATCGTACAGCCGATACACGGTGCCCCGACGTTCATACAGCCTCCCACATGATTTAACGCCCCTCTCTTATTGATGTTGCATTGGACAACCGGACCCCAACAACCCACCTCTACAAGACATTCTTTATCTCCATACTGCTCTGCAAAGACCCCTTCTTCGTAAAATCCAGCACGCGTACAGCCTCGATGAACCGTTTCTCCAAATAACCATTCTGGCCTCCCAAGCTCGTCAAAAGCTGGCAAAGGGCCTATCCCTTGTAGAAAAAGAAGTACGGCCGCAACGAGCTCAGTAAAGTTGTCTCCGACAGGTGCACATCCAGGCAGGTTCACGACGGGCAAACCAAATGTTGAACGATATTCTTCTCCAAGAAAGTCCATCACCCCCATCGCATCGGTTGGGTTACCGACAGCGGCCGGAATCCCCCCCCAAGTGGCGCAGGTCCCCATTGCAATCACAGCCGCGGCATGTGGCGCCATCCGTTCAACCCATTTAGCACTGGGTACAGGTTGTGGATTCCCTTCTTCGTCATCCTCAACCCCTAACCCGGACCAATATCCGCCAGATGCGGCCGCAAGCGACTCATCGGCGATAGAGCCTTCGCAAATAATGACGAAAGGTGCATCCAATTCGTTGTTAGCCGCTTTATAGAAAGGCTCCATAAATTTTTCGCCAGCTTCAACAGAAAGTACGGGATGATGTAAGATCAAGGTTGGCATCCCGGGCACTTGGCCCAGTAACAAGGATTCTACCGAAGGCTGAGTTGCACCCACGGCCGCGATTGAGCAGCCATCACAGCTCATACCCGCAATCCAAAAGGCGTGAACCACATCTAATGGACCTAAATCAATTAAGGGTACGCCAGTGCCATTTGTATTAGGCGAAGACATTAAACTTTCTCCTACTATTGACCAATTGATTAACTATTCAAAATGGGCAAAGAGTCAACTTGTTAAAACGGAAATTCGGACTGTATGCTAGCATGATCACAAATGAAAGCCATAGCATAGATCATGTAGTTTTTTAGGTATCTACACAGCAATGAAAAACCTTAAAGATTTTTCATTTCTAATCAACACCGGTTCATTGTTAATTATTAAGGCCGTTGATTTAAGATAATGAGTCGCCGTTCAATTGCTACCCTGACCAATCCCGCTTGCGTATGTGTATTTAGCTTCGCCATAACATTGGCTCGATGCCGACTGGCGGTGTGAGGGCTAATCGACAGCAGGTCTGAAATTTCAGTCGTGTTATGCCCTTCAGCGATGAGTTGAATAATCTCCCTTTCTCTGGAAGTAAGTTCAATCTGGTCTAATTTTTCTGGCATTTTAATAGACGGGCTTACAAAATCTTGTTCTTGGTAAACCGCATTTAAAGCGGTAAATAGCTCATCCTCTATTGACTCTTTTAGCACATACCCATTCGCACCTGCTTCAAACGCTTGGCTCACAAACTCTGGATCAGAATACATCGATAAAATGATGATTTTAAAGCGATTTTTTCGGCTTAAACGACGAGCTGTTTCAATTCCATTCAAACGTGGCATCGATAAATCGAGAATGATTACATCGACCGAAATCTCATCAATTTTTTCAAGGATCTCAGCACCATCTGATGCCTCTGCGACCACCTGATATTGATCAGGTTCTAGCTGCAACAGGGCCGCAATTCCTCGCCGCACAAGGTGATGATCATCAACAAGTACAATGCGGATGGGATTCTTCAAAACAGCCATTTAATCATTCTACCTCAGCGAGTGGAATTGAAACACTTAGGGTAGCTCCTTCCCCAAGTTTTGAATCAATTTCCAAATCCCCGTTTAACATGGTGACACGTTCTCGTATACCTAAAAGACCCAAGGCTTTCGGCCGTATTTGATCAGGGTCAAACCCTATCCCATCATCGATAATTTTTAAACTGAGTGTTGCCTCCTCCTGAAGCAAAATAATTTGAACGTCAGAAGCCTGAGCATACCGAAAGATGTTGGTTAAACCTTCTTGGACGATACGATAGCAATTAATCTCGATCTCTGACGGCAACCTTTCGCTATATCCTTTAGATTGAAAATCAATTGAAAGTTGAGATCGAGTTCTCATTTCACGGATAAGCTGATCTAGGGCGGCTTGAAGGCCAGACTCATCCAGCAAAGGCGGCCTCAGTTGATAAGAGACGGCCGAAAGACGTTTACCGGCCGCATTGATTTGCTTTCGCACGTTATCAAACTCTGCTTTTAGATTAGATTGGTTGGGTTGAACCTGGTTCACTTTTGCTTGAAGCAATTGCAAACTCAGCCGGATACTTACTAGCTCCTGCCCAGCTTCATCATGCAACTCCCTAGCAATCCGCTTCCTTTCTTCTTCTAGTCTGGTGACCAATTGGGCAGTTAAAGCACGTAGCTCTTGCTGTCCATGTTGTAATTCCACAAAAAGCTGGCTTTTTCCCAGAGCAATTGCGGCCGTATTTGCCAAAGATTGAACAAGCCAAACGTGATCCCAACTAAACTTTCCTTGTTTAAGCAACGGCCGATGCACCTCCACCCAGCCAAGACATGCCCCGTCTTGAGATACAGGCACAGCTAAAGTGGCCATTGCATCCTTGCTCTCTTCAATCGACCGGTTTAAGTAAGCGTCACTTTGCACCTCGTGGCTTAAATACGCTTGATTATTATGTAAAATCCACTCACCCAGCTTTAGGCCATCATCGCCGCAATCAATCATGTCACGCTTTTCCCCATCCTTAAACGAAATCAAAGGGAGGAGTTTTTCACCCTCAACAGTCCCACCCAAGCCGGAACTGCCTCCTACAATCTCGATTGAATGAAGCAATAACTGATAAATGATCTGTTCTTGATTGTTTTGCTCTGAAATCTGATCACTAAACTGATGGAGTGTCTCTAGCACGGCCGCACGCCTATTGCCTTCCTCAATCAGCCGACAATGTTGCAATGTTAATCCGGCCTGATTCCCAATTTTACTCGCTAATTCAACATCCTCTTGGTCAAACGATTTGCCATCATTACGATCACCAACCAGCAAGGTTCCGTAAAACTCTCCTTGATAAGCTAGAGGCACACATAACAATGTCCGGGACGCAATTTCTTGGAGTGTATGGGGGCTGATTTGAGGGTCAATCGAGCTATCTTGGGTCAAATAAGGTGTTTTGTAAAGCAGCACCCATCCCTGAATACCAGCTCCCTCTGTAAACCGGTAATTAAATGGCAATTTTTCGCCTTTCTGCCAACGATAAGTTGTTTCGATCATATCTTCATTGGCTAAACCAATGACAACGTGGTTGACATCGAGAAGCAGGGTTGCTGTCTTGGCGATTTCATTTAAAAGGGATGGTTTGTCCGACGCATAGGAAGATAGTTGAAGGAGGTGCTGACTGGTTTTGAATTGGCGTTGAAGAGATTCAATTTGATTTTCGGATCGAATGGGCATTATGCAAGGATTGTAGCAATAAATTGCTTGAATATGTACTTAGGAAGATTAGGTTCAATTGTCATACCATCGCAAGCAAAACATAGAGCTGGAATCGATCTAATAAGTTTGCATCTTCTCTCCCCTTCAAATTAGTATTTTCCCGATTTTGATAATAATCGAAGCAGATATGAATATCTTTATTTGGTGACCAGAGCGGTTATGGTCCCCGTTGTTTCCACGGTTAAACCTGCACAGTTCAACATGGGAAAATAGACGGCCGATAAATCGATTGGCAGATCAGAGATCAACAACCAAAGGGATTTTGACCTCAATCT
>JAHDEP010000023.1 GCA_020628775.1 Rhizobiaceae bacterium
AATGATATAGGTGAACGTGCAATGCGAAAGCATCAAATGCGTGAGGATTTGGCGCGCGAAGATTTAGACTGTCTTCGGCATAAGATAGCAAAAATTGAAAAACGGTCGACGGCTCGTTTTGATAATACGTCTTTTGCAAAAGCAAGTACGGCTCAATCAACTCTGGGCAAAGAAAATGCAGCTTATGAAAATGTAGATGAAAAATTAGTTTCGCTTCCGGCACAATATGGAAATAACAACAATAATGATGATGTTCTTGGATTTGATGATCCGATTTTAGATACAGCATTATCAGGTGGGATAAACCTTGCGGCGCTCACAGAGTTTCGATCACAAGAAACACGGCAAACAGGTGCGGCAAGTGCTTTTACTTGGATATTGGCACATCAAATGCAGAGTTTTCTAAAGCAAAAGCATAACGAAGATCTGCCAATTATTTTTATCAGCGAAACATCTTCGCGCCTTGAAGGTGGCCAGATATATCCACCCGGTTTGGTTTCGTTAGGTATTGATCCTGCCACATGTCTTTTCATACAGCCGCGCTCTTTAAATGATGCGCTTTGGGTTGCAGAACTTGCGGCTAAACAAAAATCGGTCGCAGCGACGATTTTGGAAGTGCGCGGAAACCCTCAAAACCTTGATATGGCAGGAACTCGGCGTTTGCATTTGCGCGCGCAAAGTTCGGGAAGGCCGTTTTTTTTATTGCGGCAAGCAGGGCAAGAAGAAGCAACAGCTGCGCGTCTTCGTTTTGGTGTGCAATCTGCACCCGCGGCACAGCGCGCATTGCCGTCACAAAAACTATTTTCCAGCAGTCTTTCGCGTCCTGCATTTCAGATCACACTAGAGAAAAGCAAAAACCCAGCACCGCAATCGTTTATTTTGGAATGGAACAATGACAGCCACTCTTTCATCACAAGATATCAAGACCTCTCTTCCAACCCAGTCGATTTTTATCAAGAGCAATCGCCGGATATTGGCGGTGGCGTTTCCTTATCTAGCAACCGATCGGATCAAGCGCTTAAGATGGGGCGCGTCCTGGCGTTTGGATAAAACGCAAAACGAGTTGCAAAAACTTCCGCCTATGGTTTGTGTGGCCAAGCAAAAAGGTGCCATGCGATTAGCCTCGCTTGATATAAGCGCTCAATCTCACAGATTGCGTGAGGGGCAAGGTGTTACTGAAGCACGTGCCATCTGCCCAGATCTTGATATTATCCCCAGTGATGATGCGGCTGATCTGGCCTTTTTAAATGCGCTTGCTGATTGGGCAGATCGTTATACGCCGTTGATTGGTATTGATGCGCCTTTTGGCAAACCACAAGGGCTGTTTTTGGATATTACAGGCTGCGCGCATTTGTTTGGCGGCGAAGCTGAAATGCTTAAAGATATCATTTCGCGGTTTGATAAAATGGGTATTTATGCACAAGGCTCGATTGCGCCCACACCCGGTTTGGCATGGGGGTTAGCTCGGCAATATGAGTATTATGATCATATAACTGAAAACGCGATTATGAATTGGGACAATTTGGACGCGCGATTTCGCCAGTTTCCCATGGCAGCTTTGCGTTTACCGCTTGATATGTTGTTAGCGCTTGATCGGGTGGGGCTGAAAAAGGTCAAGGACATAATATCAGCTCCTCGAAAACCATTAATGCGCCGATTTGGCCCCTTGCTTTTAAAGCGGCTTGATCAGGCTTTGGGTCGCGAAGAAGAACCGGTTTCCCCGCGTTTGCCTGTGTCTGATTTATCCGTTGAACGCCGATTAGCCGAACCTATCGGACGACAAGAAGATATCGAAACTTGCATTGAGCAATTATCAAATTCACTGCGTGTGGATTTAGAAAAGCGCGGCCAGGCCGGGCAAGAATTTATGCTGTTGTTATTTCGTATGGATGGCATTGTGCGCAGGATTATGATTGGTTTATCCGCACCATCTCGTGATGCAAAACGTATCAGAGCACTTTTTTCGCAAAAGCTTGCAGCCATTTATGATGAAACTGATGCGGGTGCGGGATTTGAAACGATCAGGCTTTGTGTCATTCAGGCTGTTGATAAATCAGATGTACAAGAATCATTTGTAAATGGCAGCAATGTTCAGACCAACATGCATCAATTGGCTGATCAAATAACTGCGCGCTTGGGGAAAGATAGTGTTGTTAAACCTGTTTTTCATCAGAGTTTTATCCCAGAACGCGCCGCATCTTTTGCACCGATTATTGAACATAAAGAGCATCATGAGGCAATTTTGCAAAACAATCATGACGAACGGCCAATCAGATTGTTTTCAAACCCTGAACCGGTCACTGCAATTGCGGAAGTGCCTGAGGGACCACCCATTCGGTTTAAATGGCGGCGCAGTCAATATCAGGTTGCGCGCGCGGAAGGGCCGGAACGTATTGGAGCTGAATGGTGGATTGATGGCGAAAGCGCACAAACACGCGATTATTATCGTGTTGAAGATAAATCAGGGCGTAGGTTTTGGATTTTTCGTCAGGGTCTTTATGAGCGTGAAACGCATTTATCAGATGGTCTATTACCAAAGTGGTTTATGCATGGATTGTTTGCGTGAATACGGCCACCACCCCATATGCCGAACTTGGTGTTGCGAGTAATTTTTCCTTTTTAAAGGGCGCTTCGCACCCTGAAGAGCTAATCGTTCGTGCGGGCAAACTTGGATTAACCCATATTGGTCTTGCCGATCAAAATACAGTTGCCGGGGTGGTTCGTGCGCATATGGCGGCAAAAGAAGCTGATATTATTTATCATCCCGGATGCCGCATTGTTTTTACCGATGGCACATCAGATATTTTGGCTTATCCAAAAAACCGCAAAGGCTGGGGGCATTTATGTCGTCTTTTGACAATTGGGAATTTGCGATCCGAAAAAGGTGATTGTCAATTAACTCGTAATGATCTGATTAATTGGTCATCTGATCTGTTATTTTGTGTGTTAGCAAAAACAGATGCGCATAATGATCCGGATAAGTTGAGTGAAGAACTTGAGTTCTTAAAAGAGCATATAAATGACAGATTATACTTAGCTCTGACCCCGCATTACGATGGCCATGATAAATATCGTTTTGCCTGTTTATCGGAATTGTCTGATAAAATATCCATACCCTTAATGGCGAGCAATGATGTCTTTATGCACGAGCATGGTCGTCGCCCATTGCGGGATGTTTTATCTTCAATTGAACATCATAAGCCCGTTTATGATATGGGTTTTCAATTGTCCAAAAATGCCGAGCGCTATCTAAAATCAAGCTCTGAAATGAGCCATGTTTTAAAGACATATCCGCAAGCAATTTCAAATACCATCGCTTTTGCTAAGCAGTTGACCTTTTCGCTTGATGAATTGAAGTACCAATATCCAGATGAAAAATTTGGAACCGGAACACCACAGGAAACTCTAACTGAACTTGCATATCAAGGTGCTAAAGAGCGTTATCCAGATGGTGTTCCAAAAGCCATAACGGATCAGATTGAACATGAACTGGCGCTGATAAAACAGTTAGATTATGCGCCTTATTTTTTAACGGTGTGGGATATTGTGCGATATGCGCGCAGTCAGAATATACTGTGTCAGGGGCGTGGATCTGCAGCCAATTCGACCGTTTGTTATTGCTTGCAAATCACCGATGTAAACCCAAACAAGGTTGACCTTTTGTTTGAACGTTTTATTTCCCCAGAACGGAATGAACCGCCGGATATCGATGTAGATTTTGAGCATGAACGGCGTGAAGAAGTTATCCAATATATATACCGCAAATATGGTCATGATCGCGCAGGCCTTGCCGCAACGGTTGTGACTTATAGAGCGCGCATGGCAGCTCGTGAAGCGGGTAAAGCATTTGGGTTATCAGACGATGCTATTTCTGGATTATCTGGTCTTGTTTGGGGGTGGTCATCAAAAAGCATCACCGAGCGGGAAGCCAAGGAAGCGGGTCTTGATATTCGTGATATTACAACGCGGCGCGTACTTGATTATGCATCGCAGCTTATTGGGTTTCCCCGTCATTTATCCCAGCATGTTGGTGGATTTGTTATTACCAGAGACCGGCTTGATGAAGTGGTGCCATTGATGAATACGGCAATGGAAGGCCGTACCATGGTTGAGTGGGATAAGGATGATCTGGAAGCTTTAGGAATATTGAAAATTGATATTTTGGCGCTTGGCATGTTGTCGTGTTTGGCGAAAGCTTTTGATTTGCTGAAAACAAAATATGGTATTTATAAAACGCTTGCGGATCTGCAGGATGAAGATCAAACAGTTTACGATATGATCTGCGCGGCTGATACAATTGGTGTTTTCCAAATTGAAAGCCGTGCGCAAATGACGATGTTACCACGGTTAAAACCGCGAGAATTTTATGATCTGGTGATTGAAGTTGCCATCGTCAGGCCTGGTCCTATTCAAGGTGATATGGTTCATCCATATTTGCGCCGACGGCAGGGATTGGAGCCTGTTACATTTCCAAAGAAAGAGTTGGAACAGGTTTTGGGGCGAACTTTAGGCGTGCCGCTTTTTCAAGAACAGGCGATGAAGATTGCTATTGTTGCTGCCGATTTTACCCCCGGAGAAGCAGATAAATTGCGCCGCGCTATGGCAACGTTCCGCCGGGTTGGCACTATCCATACTTTCAAGATGAAGATGATTAAAGGCATGGTCAAAAATGGATATGAGGAGGCGTTTGCCGAGCGCTGTTTCAAACAGATCGAAGGCTTTGGTGAGTATGGTTTTCCTGAAAGTCATGCCGCATCTTTTGCGCTTTTGGTATATGCCTCTTGTTGGTTTAAAGCCTATTACCCAGATATTTTTGGAGCTGCGATTTTAAACTCCCAGCCCATGGGTTTTTATGCACCATCGCAGCTTATTCGGGACGCGCGTGAGCATGGGGTGGATATCCGGCCTATCGATATCAATTATTCAAAGTGGAATTCTATTTTGGAAAATGGATCATTTGAACCTGGGGCTATGTCAAAGCCACGGCGTGCGATGGCCAGAACAATCCGTACGGAATATGCGCTGCGCCTTGGGTTTAAACAAATTAAAGGTTTGCGCGAAAGCGACATGGATAAAATATCTGAATGCCGGGATGGAGATGATAATGGTCATTACGATTCTGTGCGTGATCTTTGGCTGCGTACCGGGCTTTCGTGCAAAATTTTGGAACGATTAGCTGAGGCGGATGCATTTCGATCCATCGGTCTTGATCGCCGCGAAGCTTTGTGGGCGGTTAAAGCGCTTGATCAAACAACGCTGGATGATGAAGGTTCATTGTTTAAAAAAGATCATTCGCCCATTGAAAAAGAAGCGGAGCTTTCCCTACCTAGAATGCGATTGAGCGAACAGGTGATTAATGATTATCGTTATTTAAAACTCTCGCTGAAAGCTCACCCGCTTTCATTTATTCGTCATCGATTGGCGGTTAGAAATGCTGTGTTGCATGAAGATTTGCCTCAGGTGAGAAGCGGGCGGAATATTTCTGTGTCGGGTCTTGTGCTTGTGCGCCAGCGACCAGGCTCTGCCAAGGGGGTTATCTTTTTAACATTGGAGGACGAGACAGGTGTTGCCAATGTGATTGTTTGGCCCAAAGTTTTTGAGCGTTTTCGCAAGCTTATCTTGGGTGGTAGGCTTTTACGTGTTCATGGCAAATTACAAAATGAATCGGGCGTAATCCATATCGTCGCGCACCGAATTGAAGATTTAACATTTGAAATGGAAAGTCTGGAAACTGAGCATGATGAGGAAAGTGAAAAGAACTTAGACTTCATTAAACGCCAAAACGTGCAATTGATAAATGATAATGGCGCAACATTGGCGCACAAGCATCATTTACGTGGAAAAAGAGCAGCTCAAGTTATGCCAAAAGGCCGAAATTTCCATTAGAACTTACAAGATATTGCGTGCTTTTAAATCGCTGGCAAATTGCTCCGGCGAAGTGAACAGCAATCCATCAATGCCAAGCGCAATAGCAGCTTCGACATTTTCCAACGTATCGTCGATGAAAATACAGTCTTCTGGTTTAAGCTGGTTGCGTTCAAGCAGAAGCTGATAAATATCAGGATTTGGTTTGATCATTTTATGCGCGCCGGACACAATTGTGTCGATAAAACTATTGCCCAGATACGGAAACATCTCACAGGCGATCGGCCATTTTTCATGTGAGAAATTGGTGATCGCATAAAGTGGGATATTTTTCGCTTTTAATTGCGATAAAATATCGACTGTTCCTTCAATAGGTCCAGGAACTGTCTTTGGCCATCCTTGGTCAAATGCTTCAAATAAAGCTGCGTATTGCGGGAATTTCTCACTTTGGTTTTTAACGCCATCCTGAAAGCTTAAACCGCGATCAAGTTCTAAATTCCAACGGAAGAAATCCACTTCTGTTAGAAAATCCTCAACTGCATCATGATCACCCAAAAGATTAAAGAAAAAGGGGCGCACGTCCCATTTAATGAGAACTTTGCCAACGTCAAAAATTATGTTTTTCATGAAAGACCAGATGATTGAGAAATGTCAGTGATATCGGTTTATCAATTTCATATGTCATATACAAAACAAATCATCAAAATAGATGGACATAGGTAAAATTTACTGGTGGCGGGTAAAACAATAGGATACCAATCTAAAAACTCGATCCAACACGTAACACAAGTTCCTATTGACAAGATGCTACGTATTTATGATGCTGAGAAATACTTTGTACGGAGTTGGTAAAAATGTGCCTTGATCTAATTAAAACTCATAATAAAGGGCATGAGTAAATATGAGCGATGCTGACTACAGCTTGATCGCTGAAAATATTCATAAAAGTTTTGGAAAGTTAGACGTCCTCAAAGGTATTTCGTTGCATGCGAAGCTGGGTGACGTTGTTTCAATTATTGGAAGTTCAGGATCTGGCAAAAGTACTTTTTTGCGCTGCGTAAATTTTCTAGAGATGCCAGATCAAGGGCGCGTTGTTTTAGATGGCGAAGAGGTTATTATTCGTAAGGATAAAAACAACAAGGCTCTTGGTGTTGATGAGAAACAAATTCAAAGATTACGCAGCCAGTTGGGCATGGTGTTTCAGGGATTTAATTTATGGTCCCATATGACCGTGTTGCAAAACCTTATCGAAGGACCGGTTCAGGTCTTAAAGGTTGATAAGGACGAAGCTGAAGCGCGCGCAATGGACTATCTTGGAAAAGTGGGCATTGCAGATAAAGCAAATTCATATGCCAGCCAATTATCTGGTGGACAACAGCAGCGCGTTGCGATCGCGCGCGCACTTGCAATGGAACCGAAAGCACTATTGTTTGATGAGCCAACATCTGCGCTGGACCCAGAATTGGTGGGTGAAGTTTTACAAGTTATGCAAGGTTTGGCAGAGGAAGGCCGGACCATGATCGTGGTGACACACGAAATGGGTTTTGCTCGAGATGTGAGCAATAAAGTATTATTTCTTCACCAGGGAATGGTGGAAGAAGAGGGATCACCTGAAGAGGTGTTTAATAATCCGAAATCTGAACGCTGTCGGGAGTTTTTGGCAAGTTCATATTAGCGGGAAAAGAACTAAGGAGAAGAACATGAAACTGATTAAACTTTTGGGCGGAGTTGCGCTTGCAGCTGCGTTTACAACATCAGCAATGGCTGATGGTCATGCTGTGCGTCTAGGTACAGAAGGTGCATATGCGCCATACAACTTTATCAATGATGCTGGTGAAGTTGACGGTTTTGAGCGCGAAGTTGGTGACGAGCTTTGTAAGCGTGCTGAACTTGATTGTACTTGGGTAACAAATGAATGGGATAGCATTATTCCAAACCTTGTGTCTGGTAACTATGATGCGATTATCGCAGGTATGTCTATCACTGCAGAACGTGATGAAGTGATTGACTTCACACAGGAGTATTTCCCACCGGATCCATCTACATATGTTGCTGCAGCCGGTGCGAGCATGGACGCAATTAAAGGTAACGTTGCTGCGCAAACAGCAACAATTCAAGCAAGCTATGTTTCAGATAGTGGCGCAACACTTGTTGAGTTTTCAACGCCAGATGAAGTTGTTGCAGCTGTGAAAAATGGTGAAGTTGATGCAGCTCTTGCAGATGATGCTTTCTGGCAAGACATTGTAAAAGCTTCAAATGGTGAGCTTGTATTCATTGGTGAGCCGATTGCGATCGGTGGTGGCATTGGTATGGGTATTCGCGAATCTGATACTGAGCTTAAAGACAAACTAAATGCTGCAATTGATTCAATCAAAGCAGATGGCACATTGTCTACAATGATCGCTAAGTGGTTTGATGGCCGCATGGTCAAATACTAATATAAGATAATTATAGGCCGCTAATTTAGCGGCCTATTTTATTAAGCGGTTCGCTTTCATGTTTGAATATTGCGCAGATCCAAAAATTCTTGAAGGTTTGTCTTGGTGGTCATGTTATCTGACAACCGGAAAGCACATGAATTTTTACACCAGTTTTCTTGTTGTCTTTGCATTATTGGCCGTGTGCGTGCCGTTTATTTTATTGTTTGGATTTACAGGCGCATTGGCAAGGCGCTCTCGCGTTGCACCTTTTCGTTGGTTTGGCCTTGCCTATACGTCAATGGTCCGCGGTATCCCCGATATCATATTTTTTCTATTTGTTCCGATCGCACTTGATCAAGGAATTGAATATCTTAGACACCACGCAAAATGTCCTGAATGGACGGAACCCATTCGTCAGGGAAATGATTTTGTTGTGTGTGCAGCGGCTAAAATGCCGCTTGGTCCATCTCCTCAATGGGTGCACGAAACATACGGATTTTTTCTCGCAGCATTAGCCTTTGCGATTGTCTTTGGTGCATTTGCTGCCAACACGCTGCACGGAGCGCTTGCAGCTGTGCCAAAAAGCCAGTTAGAAACCGCGTCCGCATTTGGCATGTCTCGTAAGCAAATATTTTGGCGCATTCATTTGCCGCAAATGTGGGTTTATGCATTGCCAGGTTTATCCAACCTTTGGATGATTTTGATTAAAGCAACACCGCTTTTATTCTTTCTTGGTGTTGAAGATATTGTTTATTGGGCGCGTGAATTAGGCGGCTCTAAAACCGAACGTTTTGCATATCCGCATGGGGATTGGCGCTTGGGTTATTTCCTTGTGTTATTGGTATTTTATTTGCTCCTGTCCTGGGCAAGCGAACATGTGTTCTCACGGTTAAATCTTAAAATATCCAAAGGCCAAGCAACAATCGGAGGTCAGGCATGAGTTGTATGCAGACCATTACTGATTATGGATTACGTGCGCTTGGCTTGGGTGAACGCGCACTACCAAGAGCCGACATCACACTTTGCGAACAGGTGGTATTAATCGGTTCGGGTTTAATCTGGAACATCTATTTTGCCGTCATAGCATTGGGATTAGGGTTTTTTGTTGCCTCATTCATTGCCTTTGCGCGTAACAGTTCAAACCCATTTGTCTGGCGACCGGCTGCATTTTTCATTTTCGTCATTCGCGGCTCGCCGTTGTTTATTCAGTTCTTTCTTTTGTATGAGGCATTCGTTTTATTGCCGAAAATTGGTTTTGATATCAATTTAGGATTTATTGAGATTACTATTGAAACACGATGGCTCACCCGCGCTTGGCTTGGCGCGACAATTGTGTTGTTCTTAAACACCACGGCTTATTCCGCGCAAATATTCTACGGTGCGTTGCGCTCTGTTCCCAAAGGGGAAATTGAAGCTGGAAAAGCCATTGGTATGACCAACAAGCAGATCAATAAGCGTATTATTTGGCCGACAATGTTGCGCCTATCTTGGGCATCCTACACGAACGAAGCTATCTTCTTGCTGCATGCAACGGCTCTTGTGTTTTTCTCAAGTTTCCCCGCATGGCGCCAACAGGGGGATGCGTTGTATTTTGCAAGTTATTTTGCCGATAAAACGTTCAACCCGTTTGTGCCATATCCGATTATCGCGGGATACTTTATCGCGCTGACATTGATTGTGATCATTATATTTGGTTGGTTCAACCGCCGTTTAAACCGGCATATCAGCAAAAACCACTAGGTTGGTTTAAACCACTTTACAATTGATTGTGCCGACACCTTCGACATGACCTTGCATCAAATCACCCTGTTTAACGGCTCCAACGCCTGCCGGGGTTCCCGTCATGATGATGTCGCCGGGAGCCAATTCAAACAGACCTGAAAGATAGGAGATCGTTTCTTCAATATTCCAGATCATCTGCTCAATTTTGCCAGATTGCTTGCGCTCACCATTGACGTCGAGCCAAATGTCACCTGTTTCGATCAGACCACATGTTTCAACTGGAACCATGTTTGTACATGGTGCAGAATGCTCAAAAGCTTTGCCGATCTCCCACGGGCGACCAAGCTTTTTCATTTCACCTTGCAGATCACGTCGCGTCATATCAATACCAACCGCATATCCAAAAATGCAGGTTTTTGCTTCAGCTAATGATAGATCAGTGCCACCTTTTTTAAGCCCAACGACCAATTCAATCTCGTGATGAACGTCTTTGGTTTTCGCAGGATATGGAAAATCTGAATTGTCTAACAGCAGATTGTTCGGGTTCTTTTGGAAAAAAAACGGCGGATCTCTATCAGGATCATGACCCATTTCGCGCGCGTGCTCAGCATAGTTTCGGCCAACGCAATAGATACGTCGAACCGGAAATGCCTGATCAGAACCTTCAATTGGAATGAAGCTTTGCGGTGCTGGGTTGAAAATATAATCCATAGGTGTTTGCGATCCTTGTTCTTTAGTCTTCGTGCCATAGCATCAATTGCCGGACACGAAAACTATCAAGTCAAAGATTGGCTAAATTTCCATCTCGCCAATGATCGCAGCCCAGCTCGCACCATGCATATCACGGTCTCGGATCGAGCCTTGTATTTGTGGACGCGGCAAGCTGATTTTCACCACGTTCAGTGATGAGATTTCAAAGCGTTTTAAATCCGCCTCATCAACATCAAGCACATTGGCAATATCGATATTAGATAGCTTTTCACACACATCTTGGAAGACGGTTTTCTCACCGCAAAAAATATCAATCGTCAGCCAAAAAGGTCCAGCGTTTTTTGATCGAACCTTTTCAGCTTTATCTCTAAGACGCGCCATTTTTCACCTCAAAGACTTCAAGTGAAAATGCATCCATTGGATGATCTAACTTTAGGACGTGATTTAAGCCAAATTCATAAACCGGCCCGACATCAATCTCAGCCGGAGAGAAAGGAAATGCAAAAGTGGGCACTTCTTCTTCCTTGGTTAGCGGGTGGTGCAGCAAATATGGATTGAGAACTTTAGCAATCTCTTTTGCAAGATCCGCGCTTTGGGCTGTAACGATACCCATCACACCAATTTCGGACGCAGCTGCAGGGTTTTTATCAATGGATCCAAGCGTCGCGTTTTTACCGATCAATCGCAATTCGATATCAAAATCATCTTTTGTGAGATCCAAACGGTCCATCACTTTAGCGCAGCATAGTTCGCTGATATCTGATGTCCATTGGTCGATATGTTCAACATAATGGCTATCGCGGACAAGTGCCATGATCATGACTTGATAACCTGTGATACGCGAGCCTTCGAGCTTAACTGTGTAATTATCAGATGGCACCCATTGAGCCCCTTCAACGCGCACCGATTTCTGATCAATGGCTGAATAGTTGGCCTCGGTTACATCCAAATGCCCACCTGGCTCATATAAAATAAACGGATTTGAATTCTCGTAGAGCATATGCGCTGACACTGTATGAGGTGTTGCTTTTGCGTTATCCGCCATTGGTGTGACAGTGAAACCTTCATGATCAAAGTCAACCAATATGACGCCTGATTGCGGGTTGGTTGCGCAAAGCGCACCGCATTCAGCAATCTTAGCGCCATGCCACGCTGCACCAGTGTGGCAGTTATTTTGTATAGGAAGCGCTGCGATAATAGCGGTATCAGTTGTACGCCCAGCGATGATAATATCGGCGCCAGTATTTAAAGCTTCGGTGATTTGTTCAACACCTGCGAGCGCAACGATATTTTCAAAAGTCTCAATATCATTTTCATGTAGCTCAGGTGCGTGTTCTAAAGGAGAAATTTTATCTGATTTAAACGCGGCTTTGATATCGGATTTATCCTGCGAAGATTTAAGCACTGCGATTTTGATGTCCTGCTTTAACTCTTCGGCGATTTCTTTTGTGATATCAACCAGCCAATCAACAGCGCTATCTGCACCGCAGGTCCCAGCTGTTCCGATAACGAGAGGCACATTGGCTTTTGCGCGCGCCTCCATCAAACCTTTCCATTCAATTTTGGTTGAACTTCGTGAATATTTTGAAATTCCGCGCCCTAAATATGAGGGCCCGGAATCCGTGGAGCCACCATCTATCGCAATGATGTCAGGCTTTGCAGCAATCGCTCGCTGCAAAGCCTGTTTGTCATAGTTCAGTCCTAATGCACCAGATGGTACGACTACCTTCGTCATTATTTAATCCGTAACGGCTTGAGGTTTTTTCAAGATATTGCGTAAGAACATTGGTGCGATGAAACCAGCAAATGCTGCCACCCAAAGCCCGATTGCGATCCAGCTTGAGAAGAGATAGCTTGGATCACCATCCGATAATGTCATTGCTCTGCGCAAAGCATCTTCCATGTTGCCACCTAACAAAATACCTAAAATGACAGGTACAGTCGGCACATCAAGTTTGCGTAGGAAATATCCCAAAACACCGAACCCGATCATCAGCAATAGATCGAAATAGCTGCCTGAGAGAGAATAGATCCCGACGAAAGAAATCATTGTCACGCCTGGTAGTAGAACCCATGCCGGAACGGTTAGGATTTTGACGAAAATCTTCACCATCGGAACGTTCATTAATAGCAATACGATATTGGCAATTAAAAGCGATGCGATCAGTCCCCAAACCACATCTGGGTTTTCGCGAAACAATGTTGGACCTGGGGTAATATTGAGCGTCATTAAGAGCGCTAACAACACAGCTGTGGTACCAGAACCTGGTACACCGAGCGTTAGCATTGGAACCAATGCACCGCCCGCTGCGGAGTTATTACCAGCTTCAGGAGCGGCAACACCTTTTGGAACCCCAGTGCCAAATCCACCTTTTTCACCAGCGATTGATTTTTCCGACATATAGGCCATGAAAGAGCCCAATGATGCGCCTGCGCCCGGGAGAACACCTGCAATAAAGCCAACAAGTGACGCGCGTAACATCGTCCATTTTGTTGACATGATGTCTTTCCAAGGAATGCGGACTTTATCTAAAACTACGCCAATGGCTGAACCTTTGCCGTGGTTTTCAATAAAGAAAAATACCTCGGCAATTGCGAACAAACCAACAATCGCGACAAGGAAATCAATACCGTCAAATAGGTGCAGATTTCCGCCAGTTAAACGAGGCAGACCAGATGAGCTATCCACGCCGATCATTGCAATGCCTAGACCAATACAGGCAGCGATTGCGCTTTTTGCCTGATTGTTGGATGCCATGCCGCCCAAGGTACAAAAGGCTAATAAATAAAGTGCGAAATATTCAGCTGGCCCAAACAAAAAGGCAACGCGGGCTAGGATTGGTGCAAGTAGCATTAGACCAATCGTTGCTAAAAACGCGCCAACAAATGATGCCACACCTGAAAGAACAAGCGCATCACCGGCACGACCAGCTTTTGCCATCGGATAACCATCTAATGTGGTCATTAACGCAGGTTCATCACCCGGGATATTCAGCAAAATAGAGCTAATACGACCACCATACATAGCGCCGTAGTAAACAGAGGTCATGAGAACCAATGCAGCTGTTGCATCCAAACCGAGTGTAAATGTGATCGGTATGAGAATAGCAACACCATTTGATGGTCCAAGACCGGGAAGCGCGCCAATGATAGTTCCTAAGAAGCAGCCAATGATTGCGAGCATGAGTGTATATGGCGACAATGCTACGGAGAATCCGAGTGCCAAATTGGAAAGAATATCCATGTTAGTGTCCGCCTACAAAAGGAATAAGTATTGTTAGTGCGTCCCAAAGGCTTGCGAGCGTTGGGATCTTGTAAGCCACAATATTGCCCAGACCGAGCGCGAATTTAAACAGCACAAACAAGAGCAAAGAGAGACCAATCCCGCTTAAAACAGCGTTCTTGATGTTCGGCGAAATTTGATAACTGATAATGCCAGCTGCGAACATTGTCGGCAAGATAAACCCTAGCGGCGTAATAAGAACCGCATAAACAGAAAGAACAGCAACTGCGATCGCCATATTTATCCATGTTGGCGATTGTGGCCATTCAGGATTTGGATCAGGTTTAAAGATAAGCACTAATGAAGAAAGAGCGGCAACGGCGCCGATCAAATATGGAAAAAGTTTCGGAAGAAACTGACCCGAAAACAGATTTGTCTGAATCTGAGTGGCAGCCGCGATATACGCGACTGCAGTGATCAGGGTAATCAGACCAAAAATACGGTCTGATGCCATTACTGGATAACTCCCAGTTCTTTAGACATCGCATTGATGTCTGAAACTAGACCATCGACATATGACTGGAAGTCACCGCCAACTTTTGTAAATGGTGCAAGACCATTTGCAGCCATAGCTTCTGCCCATTCTGGGCTATCTGCAACTTGTTGCAATTTACCGGCCCAATCGTTGAACTGGTCATCAGAGATGCCTTTTGGCACATAAAGACCACGCCAGTTCACAGCAACAACATCAAAGCCTTGCTCTTTCGCTGTTGGGATGTCGTCAAAACCAGGAACGCGCTCTTCAGTTAGAACTGCAATTACACGAATGTCACCGTTTGCTAGGAAGCTTACGATTTCTGACATGTCGCCAGTCATTGCTTGTGTAAAGCCACCAACTGTTTGCGTGATCGCATCTGCACCACCATCAACACCGATATATTTAACTTTGGTGATGTCAGTAAAGCCAGCTTCTTTAAGAACCATAAGTGGTTTTAGGTGATCAAATCCGCCAACAGCAGAACCGCCAGCAAATGCAACAGAGCCTGGATCAGCTAGAATAGCATCAACAAGATCGTTCAAAGATTGATATTTGCTGTCTGCAGCAACTGCAATTACGCCCGGATCAGCACCGATAGCACCAACAAAACGAACTTGGTCAGCTGTCATGCCAGCATATGCGTTTTGTGCAAGACGTGTTGTTGTCGCTGAAGATGCTGCAACGATAAGGTCAGCATCGCTACCGCGTTCGCCAACAACGTGGTTGTAGGCCAAACCACCACCAGCACCAGGCATGTTGGTCACTTGTACAGGCTTATCAACAGCCTTGATGTCATACATGATCTTACCGATTTGGCGACATGTGAAATCCCAGCCGCCGCCAGGGTTAGCTGGTGCAATACATTCAGCTGCAATAGATGTTGTTAGCATTGCAGCACTTAGAACCGCGCCGTATGCCGCGGTTTTCATAAACTTAAGGTTCATTGTTTCCTCCCAATGATGTGCATCCGCGTTTTCGCGGAGCTGCTGAAGCTAATCACATAAAACTGTCATCTAGCTGACACGGGTGAAAAGAATCATTTTGAGGAAAATTATTGATTTCCACGAAGAGCGGTATTCCATTGAGAGATAAAACGAGATCTTTTTACCTGGTCGAGATAGGCAATTAGCCCCGGGCCAATAGATATCGGCCTTAGCTGGCTACCCATCCGGTCGCGCAAGGTTGTTGCGGTGTTATTTCCAAAAACATCGGGGTGAAGCGCTGGGAGTTTAACATCACTTGCCATGACAGCTTGACCGTCTTTTGACATCAAAAATGATAGTAGTGTTTTACCAAGCTCCGCATTTGCCGCAGCTTGCGGGATAAGAGCAATGCGCGACATCACAATGGTATAATCTTCGAGCATGATAATCCCAAGGTCTGGATTTTGGCGCACCCAGTTTTCTGCATAAGAGCCAACGATGTTATAGCCTAAAACAAATCGACCATCTGATACGCGCTCAAGGATTGATGAAGAGTTTGAATATAGCTTAACTCCTGTCGAACCCATAGCGCTGACTAAATCCCAAATATTTCGATTGTGTTCTTGATCGCGCGCAAGAATTAAAAATCCAAACCCCGATCGCTCAATGTCGTAGGTGGCGATTTTCCCATAAAACTCATCATCATTGTTCTTTAAAAGTGCTACCAAATCAGAGCGGTTTTTGGGCGGTGAGATCTCTTTAAAGCTTGGCTTATGATAAACTAAAACCGATGGCTCATAGGTTAAGCCAAATGCGGAATTTCGCCATTTCGCCCAGCTTGGCCAATTATCAGTATCTGCGTTAAAGCTGGTTTGCGCATAGCCGTCATTGACCAGTTTCACCTGAAGATCCATTGCCGATGACAAGACTAGATCAGCAGTTTTCTCACCATTATCGGTTTCGCGGATAACCCGCTCATATATATCGAGCGATTGCAGGTCTTCATATAAAATTGCGACATTGGGGTTCTGTTCTTGAAATGCAGCGATCAGTGGTTTGGAAGCATCTTCATCAAGGGATGAATAGACGACCAGCGTTTGCACATTTGGTCCCTCATTAAGCGCAGGAAAAAGGGTTTGTGCAGCCGCCGGGGCGCAGGCAAGTATGCTTGCGATAATTCCCGTGATGATGAAATAAATTTTGGTTTTCAAGAAAAACCCCTTCAAAAATCAATTTTACATTCAAAAAATATGTGTTTTATTGCAACTTCGGGAGAAACAATGCGTATTTTAGTCGTCGAAGACAATAAAAAACTTGGCCAAGGATTGAAACATTTGCTCAATGACAGCAGCTTTGTGGCCGATCTTGTGGAGGATGGCGACGGTGCTTTGTCGGCCGCAGCTGCGTTTAATTATGATCTAATTATTCTAGATTTGAGCCTGCCGGATATTGATGGTTTGCAGGTTTTAAAGGAGATTCGCGCCAAACGAAGTCTCGTACCTGTGCTTATTCTGACGGCTCGAGGTGGCCTTGATGATCGTATTAAAGGGCTTGATATTGGGGCTGATGATTATATGTCAAAACCGTTTGAATGGACCGAGTTGGAAGCGCGTATTCGGGCGCTGTTGCGACGTTCGCAAGCAGTGAAAACCTCGCAACTCGAATTTGGTCAGATCAGTCTTGATCTTAAAACCAATCAAGTATTTGCGAATGAAAAATCAATTGAGTTACCGGCTCGAGAGACCAATGTGTTACGTGAATTATTGGTTGCTAATGGACGAATTTTATCTAAACCACGGATGATTGAGACGCTTTCAAGTTTTGATGAAGACATTAGCGAAAATGCCATTGAGCAATATATTTCTCGCTTAAGAAAACGGCTGGTAACGTACGGACTGACCATTAAAGCCGCGCGTGGTTTGGGCTATTATTTGCAAATGCTTGAAGACTGATATGAGCAGTCAAACTAAAACATATTCTCTGCGCCAAAGGCTGCTGGTTTGGTTGTTATTGCCACTATTAATCATCGGAATAATTTCACTCATCGATGCTTATAATTCAGCGCGCCTTACCGCTGATGAAATTTCCGATCGCGTTCTTGCAGGCTCAGCGCTCGCGATTGCCGAACGTATTTTCGTCAATGATGATGGTGATCTAGATGTTGATATTCCTTATGTCGCATTGGAAATGTTAACGTCTGCGGAAGATGATCGGGTGTTTTATAAAATCGAAGGTGAGGCAGGGGATTTTATAACTGGATATCGCAATTTAAATTTACCTCAATCCGTTGATAGATCGGAGAATAATCTTAAATTTTCAGATGCTGAATTTCGCAATTTTCCCATACGAATTGCCGTTTTAGAAGGCGCTGCATCATCAAGCCAATCATCTTTGGGCTATCGTTTGGCGATTGCTGAAACGACCAATGCCCGCAATAAAATGGCACAGGATATCTTAATCCGTTCAGCATTTCGTCAAGGGTTTTTAATTCTAACGGCAGCTATTGCGGTTTGGTTTGCTGTGACGCGGGCGTTGCGCCCACTTTACACAGTTCGTGACGCGATTGGGCGGCGAAGTTCTGATGATCTGCGCCCAATATTACATGCCGTGCCAAATGAGATTAAGGGACTTGTGACAACGACTAATGATCTTTTAAGCAGGATCGGTGCAAGTATTTCTGCCATGCGAAACTTTACCTCCAATGCTAGTCACCAATTGCGTACGCCACTTGCGGTGATGCGAACTCAGGCAGAGATCGCACGGCGCGCAAAATCGGATGCTGATCGAACAAGCGCGCTCAATCAGGTTGATGATGCGATCAAAGATTCTGAAAAAATGATCTCACGATTGATGGTTCTAGCGCGCATTGATTCAGGGGCTTTGGAAAATCTGCCGGATTTGAATTGTGACATAGCCGAAACGTGCCGGATGGTATGTGCGGACATGATTTCAAATCAAAATTTGAGGAAGATTGATCTGGGTTATGAGGGTATGGATCATCTTTTGATCAAAGGCGATCCTGTTCTTTACAGAGAAATGCTGCGAAACTTGGTCGAGAATGCGGTTAAATATGGTGGCGAGGATATTCATATTACCGTACGATGCCGCAACGTTGAGGATGCGTGCCAGCTTGATATCGAAGATGATGGGATTGGTATGACAGCGCAGCAAAAAGTTGATCTGATGGAACGTTTCTCAAGTGGCGAATATTCTAAAAACGGGTCTGGCTTGGGACTGCCGATTGCAAGGGATATCGCGCATTTGTTTGGTGGTGTGATGTCGTTAAATGATCGTGATGTGGGATCGGGATTGAAGGTTTCGCTTAAATTTCCGCTTTTTACAGATGCGTAGATGATCAAATTAGAGGATTGAACCATGGTAAATAATGATCTGCTCAAAGCGCTGGATTTTATCAAATCTGGCAATTATCAGACCGGTGCTGATCTTGATGCGGCGCATGCCATTTGCCAAGGTGGTGAGGGAATGAGTGAATATGATTGGGTTCACGCATATGTTCACCGGATTGAGGGCGATAATTTTAACGCCGATTATTGGTATAAACGCGCAGGGAAACCCGTATTTGATGGCAGTTTTGAAGACGAATGGAATGAGATAAAGTCGGCTTTGACTTGATGCGCGGATCAATCCGATTTAAGGGTGTGACACGTAAAGAAACGAATGAATTACTTAAGGAGCAAATAGATGCAGTGTGTCTTTGTGCAGATTAGATGCAAGCCCGGCACGGGGTACAAAGTAGCTGATGAAATTGTGGCCCGTGAGGTTCATTCAGAGCTTTATTCGACAAGTGGTGATTTTGATCTGCTCGTCAAACTCTACGTTGATAAAGACGTCGATATTGGCAAATATATCAATGATAATTTGCTGGATATCGAAGGTATCGAACGCACCCTAACAACGCTAACGTTCAAGACGTTTTAATCTTTTACATCGAACAATTTAAAGGCTTTATGTAATGGCTGATTATACCCTAGCCTTTCTGCTCGTCTTGGCTGTTGCCATGTTATGCACCGGCGCAATTGCTGGTGTTCTTGCCGGTCTATTAGGCGTGGGTGGCGGAATTGTCATCGTGCCGGTGTTGTTTATTTTATTTGATTATCTGGATATTCCTCCACAGATCAGCATGCATATTGCCGTTGCTACATCTCTTGCAACGATTATTCCTACTTCGATTTCCTCGGCCCGTTCGCATCACAAAAAGGGTTCGATCGATATTGATATGCTAAAATCCTGGGCACCATTGATTTTCATTGGTGCTGCGATCGGTGGGGTCTTATCGAAGTATTTGGCCTCTTCCAGTTTGACGCTGATTTTTGGCGTGATCGCATTGCTGGTTTCAATCAATATGGCTCTACCGAAGAAAGTCGTCATCGCAGATGAGCTGCCAAAAGGTGTTGTGGGTAAAGGCATACTGCCAAGTTTTATCGGTGGGTTTTCAGCGCTCATGGGTATTGGCGGCGGGACATTATCTGTGCCGATCTTATCAGCCTTTTCATTTCCAATTCACCGCGCGGTTGGCACGGCGTCGGCATTTGGTCTTGTTATCGCAATTCCCGCTGTTATCGGCTTTATTTGGTCCGGCTGGTCAGCGGATTTAAGACCGCCTTATTCAATTGGCTATGTCAGTATTCCTGCGGCTGTTTTGATTTTTTCAGTAAGTGTGTTTACCGCTCCATTGGGCGCCAAACTTGCGCATAGCCTCAATCCAGCAAACCTTAAAAAGGCATTTGCGTTGTTTTTGTTTATCACGTCTTTACGGATGTTGTGGGTTGGACTGAGTTAGAAACTTACGCTTTTAAGCGCAATAAAGCTGATAGAGCGTTTGCATAATCTCTGATACTTCGCGGCCATGCAGCGAATAGTAGATTGTTTGACCGTCTCGTCTTGTTTCTACCAGTTCTGCATCTCTAAGCTTTTTTAAATGATGTGACATGCCAGGTTGCGACATGCCAACCTCGCGCGAAAGCTCAAGCACGCTTTTCTCACCAGATAATAAAATGCACAAAATCCGCAAACGAGCGGGTTGTGATAGCATTTCCATGAGTTTGGACGCCTGCTCAAACTTGGGCTCCATTTCTGTCATGTCAAACTGCATAAAAAATCCCTTGCATATTTGTGATTGTTTATATAAAAGATGTTTTATATATTGGCAACAACAATTTTGTATTTGCGTTTTAGATTTATTATAGGTGCATATTGGATTACTCAACAGAATTTACACCATGGGCGTCACTAGGCGGCGGTGTTTTAATTGGAATTTCCGCGGTTTTATTGATGGCCGTTCGTGGGCGCGTTGCGGGAATGACCGGAATTTTATCAGGCCTTATTCCACCATTTTCATCAGATTGGTCTTGGCGTGCAGCCTTTCTCGTCGGCGCGATTATTGCACCAATGGCTTATATCCTATCCGGTGGAATTGTCCCGTTTGCCGTTCCTGTTTCTACAACGGCACTTATGTTTGGCGGTTTCATTGTTGGTATCGGCGTTTACTACGGTTCAGGCTGCACATCAGGACATGGTGTTTGTGGAATGGCGCGTTTATCTCCGCGCTCAATTGCTGCAACGGTGATTTTTATGATCGCATGTTTTGCGACCGTTTATGTCATTCGCCATGTTTTAGGAGGTTAATATGATGAAGCTGATTGTTACTTTACTTATTGGGATGATTTTTGGTTTGGGCATTGCAATCTCAGGCATGGCAAATCCTGCAAAAGTTTTAAACTTCTTTGATTTAGCCGGCACATGGGATCCAAGCTTAATATTCGTTATGGGTGGTGCGCTAATCACCACTGCGATTGGTTATCAGATTGTTTTTAGAACACGCACATCACCTTTGATGGATATCGCTTATATGGTGCCATCGAGTAAGGATATCGATACGCGCCTCGTGGTCGGTTCCGCGACTTTCGGTGTGGGTTGGGGCATTGCAGGTTTTTGCCCAGGCGGCGCTATTCCAGCGATTGGTCTTGGCTATAGCGAAACGTTTATGTTTATGTTTGCCTTGATTGCCGGGATTTTTATAGCCAGACTGCTAAATACAAAAATATCCGCACAAACCGCGTAACCTATTGAGCATAGATAAAATAGATCGATCATTTAATTGATGAATTGAGGACAGAAAAATGAGTTCATATCCGGTTGATATCAGCATTAAGCCAGAAGTTGAGGCTTTCTTTGACGAGGCGACGAATACGATCAGTTACGTGGTCAAGGATCCGTCTTCAAACGCGTGCGCTATTATCGATTCGGTGATGGATATCGATTATGCAGCCGGTCGTATAACTTATGAACATGCCGATAAAATGATTGCGTTTGTTGAAGAAAATGGCTTGCAGCTTGAGTGGATCATTGAAACGCATGTGCATGCAGATCACTTGTCCGCAGCGCCATATATTCAAAATAAACTTGGCGGCAAGGTTGGTATTGGCGATAAAATTATGGTCGTTCAGGAGACCTTTGGGAAGGTGTTCAACGAAGGGACAGAATTTCAAAGAGACGGTTCGCAATTTGACGCGTTGTTTAAGGATGGCGATACGTATCAGATTGGTAATTTGCAAGCTTTTACCATGTATACACCTGGCCATACGCCTGCTTGCATGGTTCATGTCATGGGTGATGCGGCGTTTGCAGGTGATACGCTCTTTATGCCTGATGGCGGTTCTGCTCGTGCTGACTTTCCTGGTGGAGATGCGGGTGAATTATACGATTCAATCATGAAAGTATTGAGCTTACCAGATGAAACACGGCTCTTCATGTGCCACGATTATGGCCCCAATGGTCGCGAGATTATGTGGGAAACTACTGTGGGCGATGAAAAGCGAGATAACATTCATGTTGGTAGTGGCAAAACTAAAGAAGAATTTGTGAAGTTTAGAACCGAACGTGATGCGCAATTGGCAATGCCAAAACTCATTATTCCATCATTGCAAGTTAATATGAGAGCGGGTGAAATTCCTCGCGATGATGATGGCGATCCGGTCATCAAAGTTCCGGTCAATAAACTTTAGTCCATAACGCATAAAGTTAGATATTTTATGCGCCCCGTGGTGATGTTGTTGTCACCCGGATGATTTACACCGTCAAAATATAATTTCTTACGTGTGGTCTTGATGCCAAGAATATCTCAATATTTGCCAATTTTAACATGGGGCAAATCTTACAATAAAACCAATTTATCGAATGATTTAATTGCTGCAATTATTGTAACGATCATGCTGATACCACAGTCTTTGGCCTATGCATTGCTCGCTGGTCTGCCTGCGGAAATGGGGCTTTATGCGTCGATCATCCCAATTGTTTTATATGCGATATTTGGAACCAGCAAAGCGCTCGCTGTGGGACCGGTTGCTGTTGTTTCCTTAATGACAGCAGCTGCGATTGGTAAGATCGCTGATCCGGGTTCGCAAGAGTATATTATGGCAGCTTTAACGCTTGCGTTTTTATCAGGTGTATTCTTGGTTCTAATGGGTTTGTTGCGTCTGGGATTTCTAGCGAATTTCTTATCTCATCCGGTCATTGCCGGGTTCATCACAGCGTCGGGCATTATTATTGCGACAAGTCAA
>JAHDEP010000230.1 GCA_020628775.1 Rhizobiaceae bacterium
GTTGCCATTGTGGAAGAAAAAGAAGCCACTGATGAGCAGCGCAAGATCACATTTTGTAACGGCGGTCTGATTGCAATCAACGGCAAAATCGCGCTGGAGCTTATTGATCAAATCGATAATGATAATATCAAAGGTGAGTATTACCTCACGGATATTGTTGCTGTTTGCCAAAAACTGGGCAAAAAATCTGTTGCAATTGTAGCGCCTGAAAGCGATCTGATGGGCTGTAATACCCGTTCGGAATTGGCTGAACTTGAAGCGGAATGGCAAAACCGTAAACGTGAAGAGCTTATGCTTTCCGGTGTAACGATGATTGACCCGACAACGGTTTATCTATCATACGATACTAAAATTGCTCAGGATGTGTTGATTGAACCTAATGTGTGGTTTGGTCCAGGTGTTGAAGTCGCATCCGATGCAAAAATTCTCGCTTTTAGTCATTTAGAAGGCGCTTATGTTGGTGAAGGAGCTTCAATCGGGCCATTTGCACGACTTCGCCCGGGCGCTGATCTCGCCGAAGCATCCAAAGTTGGTAATTTCTGCGAAGTTAAAAAAGCAAAGATTGGCAAGGGTTCGAAAGTCAATCATCTCAGCTATATCGGCGATTCTATTGTGGGTGAGGGCGCAAATATCGGCGCAGGAACAATCACCTGTAATTATGATGGCTATAACAAACACCTAACCGAAATTGGCGATAATAGTTTTATTGGTTCCAATTCATCGCTGATCGCACCGGTTAAGATCGGTGATAGCGCGTTTGTTGGCTCTGGCACAGTCGTTAATAAAGACGTGGCGGATAATGATCTGGCTGTCTCGCGCGTGCCTCAGGTGAATGTTACAGGTGCTGCGAAGCGTATCCGCGAAAAAAATGCCGCGATAAAGGCAGCCCGGTTAAAGAAGTAACGTAACGAAACGTGACATAAGTCGACTTTATAAATTTGATGACAGGCTTTACTTGCCTAATACCGGTTGATGAAGACCGATTTGGAGAATTTTGAATGTGTGGAATTGTTGGTATTGTTGGTAAATCTGCTGTAGCGCCTCAGCTCGTGGATGCACTGAAACGTTTGGAATATCGCGGTTATGATTCAGCTGGTGTAGCAACGCTTAATGGAGGAAAGCTCGAACGTCGTCGTGCTGAAGGCAAATTGGTCAATCTTGAAAGTCGATTGCAAGAAAATCCGCTTGACGGAAATATCGGTATTGGCCACACGCGCTGGGCAACGCATGGTGCGCCAACCGAGCAAAATGCCCATCCACATTTCACCCAAGGTGTAGCTGTTGTACACAACGGTATCATCGAAAACTTTGCTAGTTTGCGCGATGAACTCAAAGACGCAGGCGCTGTTTTTTCCAGCCAGACGGATACGGAAGTAGTCGCGCATCTGGTTTCTTCTTATCTCGATAAAGGTGCATCTCCGCAAGACGCAGCGCGTCAAACATTATCGCGTCTAGAGGGTGCTTATGCGCTCGCCATTTTATTTGAAAATCATGAAAATATGATCATCGGCGCACGCCATGGCCCACCACTTGCCGTTGGTCATGGTGATGGCGAAATGTATTTGGGCTCTGACAGTATTGCGCTTGCGCCATTTACCGATGATGTGACGTATCTTGAAGATGGCGACTGGGCTGTCGTTACCCATGATGGCGTTGAGGTGTTTGATAGTACCGGCGCACAGGTCAATCGTGCACGTCAAACCTCGCAAGGTGCATCAATGGTTGCTGATAAAGGCAATTACAAACACTTTATGCTGAAGGAAATTCACGAGCAGCCAGAAGTTATTTCTCGCACCATTAGTCATTACGTCGATTTTGCATCTGAAACCTTCAAACCAATCCCGGAAGGTATTGATTTCGCCCAACTCGACAGACTAGCCGTTTCTGCCTGTGGTACAGCCTATTATGCCGGTCTTATCGGCAAATACTGGATTGAACGTTATGCAAGATTACCGGTAGAAATCGATGTTGCGTCTGAATTTCGTTATCGTGAGATGCCATTAAGCGGCAAAATGGCAGCATTCTTCATCTCTCAATCAGGTGAAACTGCGGATACGCTTGCATGTCTTAGATATTGCAAACAATCTGGCGTTCAAATTGGCGCTATCGTCAATGTGCCTGAATCAACAATTGCACGCGAATCCGATATGGTATTCCCAACACTTGCCGGTATTGAAGTCGGCGTTGCTTCTACCAAAGCATTTACCTGTCAGTTGGCAGTGCTCGCATCTTTAGCGGTTGCGGCCGGACGTGCACGCGGCACGATCACCGATGCTGAGGAAAAAGAACTCGTACGCGCGCTTGTTAGCTTGGAACGTTTAGCTAGCGATACGCTCGGATCAGGTGAGATGAAGATTGAAGCACTAGCGCGTGACTTGGCCAAATATAAGAATGTGCTTTATCTCGGTCGTGGAACAAACTTCCCGCTTGCACTAGAAGGCGCGTTGAAGCTGAAGGAAATTTCCTACATTCATGCTGAAGGTTATGCAGCTGGTGAATTAAAACATGGTCCTATCGCGCTCATCGATGAGGACATGCCGGTGATTGTTATCGCGCCATTTGATGGTCTTTATGAAAAGACGATGTCGAATATGCAGGAAGTTGCCGCCCGCGGCGGTCAAATCATCCTCATCACAGATGCAAAAGGCGCCGAGCATGTATCGATCGACACTATGTCAACAATCGTTATGCCGGAAGTAGCTGAATTTATCTCGCCGATCATTTATTCTTTGCCAATCCAACTTTTGGCTTATCATACAGCTGTGTTTATGGGTACGGATGTTGATCAGCCGCGCAATTTGGCGAAATCTGTGACCGTTGAATAAGTAAAAACACGGTAATTTTGCCCAAAAAATATTCAAAGCTTGATGGCTAACAAAAAATAGCCATCATTTTCTCTTTATTACTATTTTATACTTGTGACCTGGCAACAGATCACCATATGTTAGTTATATCTAACTCCCAAGTCAGCTCCTATTTCCGTCTCAAAGGCCACAATGAAGAAAAAAGATAAAAAGATACCAAAACCCGCTAAAAGATCTGCCGGTGCAAAGTTACGCACCTATTTTTTAACCGGTTTGGTCGTCTGTGCGCCACTTGTAATCACGACATATCTAACGTGGACATTTATCTTATGGGTGGATAGTTGGGCAAAACCATACATCCCGAAGGTCTATAATCCTGAAACTTATTTGCCGTTCGGTATTCCAGGTCTCGGGCTCATTTTTGCGCTTCTAGTCATAACGATTGCCGGTTTCCTAGCTGCCAATTTGATTGGTCGTTCGGTGCTAAATTTTGGCGAGTCGCTGCTGGACCGCATGCCTTTGGTACGTTCGCTCTACAAAGCACTAAAACAGATTTTCCAAACTGCGCTTGATGAAGGGCAGAGCTCGTTTAGCCAAGCTGGTCTTATCCAATATCCGCGTGCAGGCTTATGGGCGATTGTCTTTATCGCGACGGAAACTAAGGGCGAGGTGGGCGCTCATTTAAGCGATGAAGATACGCTGTCAGTCTTCTTGCCAACCACACCAAACCCAACCTCTGGGTTTTTATTGTTTGTGCCGCGCAAAGATGTGCATGTCTTGGATATGAATGTGGAAGAAGCTGCAAAATTGGTTATTTCCGCAGGTCTTGTATCGCCTGATCACAAGGACAATCTGCAGGATAAAATCATCAAGGATGATGAAGAAGCTTAGTCCTTATCGCTAACCAGCTCTAATAAATCTGATCGCTTCATCACGCCGCATGAGATATAACAGCATGCGGATCGCTTG
>JAHDEP010000231.1 GCA_020628775.1 Rhizobiaceae bacterium
AGGTTCTAGCTTGGGGCATGGCTGATAATTTTGACATTCCAATTGCAGCAGACGATTTCCCTCGTCCTCGCTTCATCGTCAAAAACTAACCAGTAGATTTTGATCGGGGCGTTTATCGCCCCGTTCATTATTCTTGCTGATAACAGTGGTCTTTCTGATCGCAATAAAGATTTCGCATGTTTGCTTTTATCGCACGTCGTTTAGCTCAATCCATTCTCGTCATGGCTGTCGTATCTGCGGTAGCTTTTTCGCTTTTCAACTTTGTAGGTGACCCGGTTAACAACATGGTCGGTCAAGACGCAACACGTGAGCGTCGGGCTGAAATTCGCCTACAACTTGGTCTTGATGACCCAATTCCCGTCCAATATGTTCGCTTTGTCAGCAATATGGTCAAAGGCGACTTCGGTGTTTCCTATCGCATTAAACAACCCGTGGACCAGCTGATTTTAGAGCGCTTGCCTGCAACGCTTGAACTTGTGTTCGTTTCAGCAATCATCTCACTCATCGTGGGTATTGTCGCTGGGGTTTATACAGGTATTCATCGAAATTCGTGGATATCGAGGAGCATATTATCATCATCGCTCATCGGTGTTTCCCTCCCCACCTTTATCATCGGTATTGCGCTGATTTATATATTTGCCGTGCATCTAAGATGGCTCCCCTCCTCGGGTCGAGCTGGCACAATAGATTTTGGCTGGTGGAAAACCTCGCTATTATCACTGGAAGGTTGGCGGTCAATTCTGTTGCCTGCCATCACACTAAGCTTATTCCAGCTAACAATGATCTTGCGTCTTGTGCGCGCTGAAATGATGGAAGTCATGCAAACAGATTTCATCAAATTTGCACGTGCACGCGGATTATCTGAACGCGCCATTAATTATGGCCACGCGCTTCGTAACACACTTGTTCCGGTGATCACTATCATTGGTCTAAATATCGGTGGCTTAATCGCGTTCTCTGTAATTACCGAAACCGTGTTCCAATGGCCTGGCACCGGATTGATGTTCATTCAAGCAGTTGATTTTGTGGATGTGCCCATCATGTCGGCATATCTGGTTTTTGTCGCCATCTTGTTTGTGGTGATCAATTTGGTTGTCGATCTACTTTATGCAGCAGTTGATCCGCGTATTCGTATTGGGAATGGATAAATCATGACAAATTTAAACCCATCTCAAAACCCGACGCGATTTGCGCGCTTTATGGATAGTGATGTCCTACATTCATTCCTGCGCTCACCATCTGCGATGATTGCTGCGTTTATTACGCTTATCTTCATTTTGGCAGCGTTATTTGCACCGCTGCTTGCACCATATAATCCTTTTGACCCTTCTCAGATATCATTATGGGATGGAAAGCTGCCACCGAGCTTTGCTGGTGGTGATGATCGCTTTCTCCTTGGCACCGATAATCAGGGTCGAGATATGCTATCCACCATTCTGTATGGCGGAAGATTATCAATCATTGTGGGCCTTGCTGCGGTATTCCTAGGCATGCTTTTGGGCGTAACGCTTGGGATTATTTCAGGTTATCTAGGTGGCACATTTGATGCTGTGATTATGCGTATCGCTGATGTTCAATTGACCATCCCAGGTATTTTACTAGCGATCTTGATCAACGGTATTGGTCGGGCGTTTTTGCCTGTTGATGTGCGCGATGAATTTGCGATCTATGTGGTTATTATCGCAATTGGCCTATCGGATTGGCCGCAATTTGCGCGGATTACGCGCGGGGCAACGCTTGTTGAAGCCAACAAGGAATATATCGCCTCTGCACGGGTGATTGGCTTACCTTCATGGCTGATCATGATGCGTCATTTGCTGCCCAATGTGCTACGCCCGGTTTTGGTGCTAGCGACCCTTGGTCTTGCAACGGCAATCATTTCTGAAGCCACATTGAGCTTTTTGGGACAAGGTATTCCGCCGACCACACCATCGCTTGGCACGCTGATCCGCGTTGGTAATGAGTTCTTATTCTCAGGCCTCTGGTGGATCACCCTCTTCCCAGCGATTGCTTTGGTAATCTTAGTGTTCTCAGTCAATTTATTTGGCGACTGGTTGCGCGATGCGCTCAACCCGAAATTACGGTGATCTATGTCTGAGTTATTAAAAATCACTGATCTTAATGTTGAGTTTGTGACCCGCCGCGGCACGATTAAAGCTGCACAGGATATCAATCTAACGGTAGCACCAGGTGAAGTTTTGGGCCTGGTGGGCGAATCTGGTGCCGGTAAATCAACCATCGGCAATGCAATCGTTGATCTATTGGAACATCCCGGCCGTGTAGCGGGTGGTTCAATCATGTTCCAAGGCGAAGAATTGCGCGGACGATCCGAGGATGAAATGCGTTCAATCCGCGGTGACCGAATTGGTATGATCTTTCAGGATCCGCAAACAGCGCTCAATCCTTTGATGACGATTGGCGATCAGCTCATTGAGACAATCATCAAAACCCGCAAATATGATCAAAAGCGCGCCTATGAATGCGCGATTGAACTGCTCGAAGGTGTGGGCATTGATAATGCAAAAGTGCGTTTGAAAGCCTATCCGCACCAGTTTTCAGGCGGTATGCGCCAGCGTGTTGTGATCGCACTTGCGCTTGCTGGTAAGCCTGAATTGGTCATTGCTGATGAGCCGACAACAGCGCTTGATGTATCTATTCAGGCGCAAATTCTTGATCTGATCAAACAGCTTTGTGAAGAGCGTCAGCTTGGCGTGATCATCGTTACCCATGATATTGGCGTGATCGCATCGATCGCAACACGTGTTGCGGTGATGTATCGCGGTAAGATCGTTGAAACTGGCAAAGTTGCGCAAATTTTGGGTGATCCTCAACACGAATACACCAAAGCACTCATTTCAGCGGTTCCACGCGCTGACAAAAAATACCATCGTTTTGAAGCGGTGGATTATATTGAAGGCGGCGCAACGCGTAAGCCGATTGATATCGCCACGCATTGGTTGGGCAAATCACGCCATCAATCTGAAGATGACACGCCTGCGATCTCGGTTAAAAACCTAGATTTATCCTTTACGCTACAAAACGCGCTTTTGAAGAAAAATCGCAAGATGCTGCGCGCTGTAAATGATGTGAATTTTGACATCAAACAAGGTGAGACATTTGGCATTGTTGGTGAAAGTGGTTCAGGAAAAAGCACGATCGCACGCCTGATTGCCGGACTATATACCCCAGATAATGGTGAGATATCCATTCAAGGGCAATCGGTTTTAGGTAATCAGCGCGATGCCAATATCAAAATGGCGCGCCGTAAATTGCAGATGATTTTCCAAGATCCATATTCTTCTCTGAATTCGCGATTGAACGTGATGAATATCGTGGCTGAACCTATTCGTTTTTACAAACTTACCAGTTCAGAGGCTGAAACCCGCCAAATCGTCGGCGACTTGCTTGATCATGTTGGCTTGGGTGCAGCGGTTGCAAATCGCTATCCGCATGAGTTTTCAGGCGGACAACGTCAGCGCATATCGATTGCACGCGCATTGGCAACCCGGCCGCAGATCTTGATCTGTGATGAACCGACTTCAGCGCTCGATGTATCTATTCAGGCACAAATTTTGAACCTGCTTAAAGACCTACAGGAAGATTTGGGTCTGACAATGTTGTTCATCAGCCATGATTTACCTGTTATTCGCCAAACATGTGATCGAATTGCTGTGATGCGCTCAGGCCAGATTTGCGAACTTGCCGAAACTGAGGAGCTGTTCAACAATCCTCAACACGAATATAGCCAGCATCTGCTTGGATTAATGCC
>JAHDEP010000232.1 GCA_020628775.1 Rhizobiaceae bacterium
AAATTTATTAATTTTGTAAACTAATTTTTATGACTGGTGCGAAGCTGGATTTGCGATTAGGCCTTGTTTTTCAGCCCTTCTGCATATGTGTGAACGAAATCGACGAGTTGGATCTCAAGCATGTCTTTTGGGATAGATATAAAACGCTCCTGCAGATTGATCGTAATGATCCCATGAACGGCTGAAAAGAGCGTGCGAACGAGTATAAATGCTTGCGCCTCATCCAGTTCAGGACGCAATTTTAGTAATGGCGCGACAAGCGTTAGAAAAGTCGCGTTGGTTTGCTCTGTATACCAATCAGGGATTGGCGCATTATCCTGCATTGTGTGCCCAAATAGCGACGTCCACAAATTATAATGCAAATAGGCAAAGTTCATATAATTCACTGCCAGATTGACCAGAGCCTCTTCAGCGTTTTGCTCTTTACCGACATTACTGGATATATGCTCTTGCAACATTTCAAGAACGCGACTGTTCACATTTAAGATGAGATCATCAAGATCCTGATAGGCATTATACAAGCTGCCTAATGAACAACCTGCATCTTTGGCAATGTCGCGTGCGCGCAAACCATTAAGACCATCCTCTTGGATACGCTGGAAAGCCGCATCAAATACCTTTTGTTTGAGTAATCCACGTTTTTCATCTTGTTTCATAACATTAACCAAATAATTGAACATCGTTCATTTTATACTTGAACAATGTTCATTTTTCATTTAATAGATTATTGAACGTTGTTCATAAAGTGATTTTATACCCTTTGCAAGGTAAATAGCGGATGATCATGTCGATAACCCAGATTTTACTTGCATAAGGTCCAATTTAACGGAAAGCTCATACGATGAAACATAATTTGATGACTTCAAAGTGGTTTGCACCACTGTTTTGGACTCAGTTTTTGTCAGCATTTAATGATAATCTGGTCAAAAACACCCTCATCTTTCTCATTCTCTTTCAATTATCAGCTGAAGAAGCTGGTGCGATGGTTACAATAGCGAGTGCTGTTTTAATCCTACCATTTTTGTTTTTCTCAGCCATAGGAGGAGAAATCGCCGATAAATATGACAAAGGCAAAGTTGCCGAACGGCTCAAATTTGTCGAAATTGGAGCGGCTATAGTTGCCGTCACAGGTATCGCACTTTCCTCTATTCCGATCTTAATGACAGCATTGTTCCTCTTTGGCTTTGTCTCAGCTTTATTTGGCCCAGTGAAATACGGGATCTTACCTGATCACATCGAAACCTATGCGCTTCCAAAAGCAAATGCTTGGGTTGAGGCAGGAACATTCCTGGCCATTTTAGGCGGTACAATCGTTGCCGGTATCGCTTTTGACGGCGAAGCAGGGATTTGGGTATTCGGACCAATGATGATGATTTTTTCCATCTCATGTTGGATCTTTAGCCGATACATCCCGCAAACTGGACCTGCAGAACCAGAGCTACAGATTGATCGCAACATTTTACGCTCAACAATACGTTTGTTGAAAGAACTCAAACAAGATAACCGCATTTTCCATGCTGCTTGGATGGTATCATGGTTCTGGGTGATCGGCGCAATTGTGTTGTCGCTAATGCCGACTTTTGTGAAACAAACCTTGGGTGGTCATGAAATTGCTGTGACTGCGTATTTAGCAATCTTTGCGATCTTTATCGGCATTGGTTCAGCGCTTGCTGCTTGGATGTCTGCTGGCCGAATTAATCTCATTCTAGCACCGATTGGAACATTCTTACTTGCGGTATTTTTAACCGATCTTTCTATCGTATTATGGAATTTAGAACCTCAAACACCCGTTAACACGCTGCGCGAATTCTTTGCAAAAGATAACACGATCCATATTGCGATTGATTTGGCTGGTCTTGCGATTGCGGGTGCATTTTTGGTGGTCCCAACCTTTACCGCTGTACAGGCATGGGCGCCTGTAAAAAACCGTGCACGTATTGTAGCTGCGGTGAATGTTTTAAATTCGCTCTTCATTGTGACAGGTATCGCGATCATTGCTGGCTTACAGGCAGCAGGCATTGGGATTGCTACGATTTTGATCGCCCTTGGTGTGATTAATCTGATCGTTGCGGTTTTGATGCTGATCTATCTTCCAACCAATCCTTTGCGTGACTTAATCTCAGTTATCCTGCGCGCATTCCACCGCATGGAAGTTGAAGGGCTTGAGAACGTCGAAAAAGCCGGTGACGCACCAATTATCGCGCTCAATCATGTAAGCTATCTAGATGGTGGCTTAGCACTGGCGTTAACGGATAAAGACCCGATGTTTGCAGTTGATGCCAAAGTTGCACAAAAATGGTGGGTGAAGCCGTTTTTGAAGCTTTGTAATTTCATGCCGCTTGATCCAACCAAGCCTATGGCAACCCGCACATTGATCAATTCTGTGAATAGCGGAAACCCATTGGTGATTTTCCCAGAAGGTCGGATCACGGTCACTGGCAGCTTGATGAAGGTTTATGATGGCGCTGCAATGGTTGCGGATAAAACAGGGGCTTTGGTGTTACCCGTGCGCATTGATGGGTTAGAGCGGAGTTTCTTCTCTCGTTTATCAAAGCATGGCATCCGTCGTTCGCTGTTTCCCAAAGTCAAAGTGACAATTTTGGAACCGCGCAGTCTTGAAGTTGATCCTGAACTTAAAGGTAAACAACGCCGCATGGCAGCAGGTGCTGCGCTTTATGAAATCATGTCTGAGCTTGTTTTTGAAACGACAGATATGACGCAATCAATTCCTGAAAAACTGATCCAGTCTGCAAAACAAATTGGCATGCGAAAACTTGCTGTTCAGGATCCAATCACAGGTGATCTGAACTTTGGTAAATTGCTCACAGGTGCAAAGGTTTTAGCCAACAAATTTGAGCAAATCTTGCCAGATCAAACCAATATTGGCGTCATGTTACCCAATGCCAACGGCTCAGCAGCGACCGTGTTTGGATTGATGTATGCTGGTAAAGTGCCCGCAATGATCAACTTTTCAGGTGGCGCAAGCAATATCATATCCGCGTGTCAGGCAGCTGAAGTGAAAACCGTTTTATCTTCGCGTGCTTTCATCAATCAGGCGAAGCTTGAAGATGTTGTGGCTGCGATTGAAAAACACGTTAAAATTATCTGGCTTGATGATTTACGCAAAGACATCACCACACTTGATAAAATACGCGGGCTTTTGACCAAAACCCGTGTGTTGCACAAGCGTGAAGTTGATGATGCTGCAGTGATTTTATTCACTTCAGGTTCTGAAGGACGTCCAAAGGGCGTGATGCTTACACACCGCAATATTTTAACAAATGTCGCGCAAGCAGCAGCTCGTATTGATTTTAATCCATCTGATAAACTCTTTAATGTGCTTCCAATTTTCCATTCATTTGGCATGACTGCTGGTTTGATTTTGCCATTGGTATCAGGTGTTCCGGTTTATATGTATCCATCACCGCTGCATTATCGCGTTGTTCCTGAGTTGATTTATGCATCTAACGCGACAATCCTGTTTGGGACTGATACGTTCCTCACCGGCTATGCAAGAACTGCAAATTCTTATGATTTCCGCTCGCTACGTTACTGTTTCTCAGGTGCTGAGCCTGTGAAGGCTGCAACACAATCACTTTATATGGAAAAGTTTGGCGTTCGCATCTTAGAAGGCTATGGCGTGACTGAAACAGCGCCGGTGATTGCGCTCAACACCCCAATGCACAATCGCATGGGCACGGTTGGGCGCCTTATTCCAGGGATTGAATATCGTATTGAACCAGTTCCTGGGATTGAAGAAGG
>JAHDEP010000233.1 GCA_020628775.1 Rhizobiaceae bacterium
GCCAAACGTCGCAAGGCTGGGCTTACACCGAGGCAAGATGAATTGATGCTCCAATGGGGCTATCCCTATATCTTTGATCAGTTCAAGTTTCATCTCACACTCACCGGCAAACTATCTGAACAAAACGCACAAATTGTGTGTGATCGTTTGACCGACCATCTCAAACCAATATTGGACACACCCGTTGAAGCGGTTGATCTGTGTCTATATGGCGAAAGAGAAGATGGACGTTTTGAGATCATTGAGCGCTTTCCGTTTCTGGGATGATCAATTTCTTTAACTGATCAACGGCCTGTTGCAGCTCTCCGTCGTTGGAGATGACGCTCATATTCTTAGCCTCAGGCACTTTGTAGCTGGCGCGTTTTAAACGGCGCTCCACTTCGCTCGCGGTCTCTCGCCCACGGTTTGACAAGCGTTTTGACAAAGTCTCATGGCTTGCCATGATCATCACGGTTTTTATCTCGGGATATCTTGCTTCAAAACTCGGCAAAGCTGCGCGTGAACCATTAAAGACGACGATCTTTCCATCTTTGAGATAATCATCAATCTCTTTCGGGATGCCATATTCAAGGCCATGCGCTGACCAATCTAAAACAAAATCACCTTTGGCTTTTCTTTGCGCAAATTCTTCCGCGCTGACACCGGTAAAGTCTTCACCACCAGCTTCCTCTGGCCGTGTGATAACGCGTTTTACCAAATGCACATCCGGACACTGCTCTTTCAAAGCAAACATTATGGAATCCTTCCCCACCCCGGAAGGTCCAATGATTGTTATGAGCTGGCCGGATGTAGATGTCATTATGCTGCTGCCTTCGGAGTGAAAATGGAAACATCGATCTGCTGATCGCATACACGATCACGTGCTGCTTCATCATGGAAGATACCGATGATCGCCGCACCGCGCGCTTTTGCGTCTTCGATCAGCGTTAGCACCGTTTCTCGATTTTTAGCATCCAAACTCGCTGTCGGCTCATCCAGCAACATAGCAGGATATTCATGTGCAAATCCGCGCGCGATATTTACGCGCTGCTGCTCACCACCAGAAAATGTCAGCGGTGATAATTGCCAGAGGTTTTGCGGAATACGTAAACGGCTTAGCAATTCTTTTGCGCGCTCTTCAGCGATTTTTACGTCCACACCGATTTTTAAAAGCGGCTCTGCAACCACATTTAGCGTTGATACGCGAGGCACAACACGAAGAAACTGGCTCACATAACCCAAAGTGGTTTTGCGAAGCTCGATAATGTCTCGTGGTTCTGCTTGAACAACATCAACGCCATTGATCAAAATCTCACCTTCCTGGGTGAGATAATTACCATATATCATCCGCATAAGCGTTGATTTACCTGAGCCTGAATTCCCCGTTAAGGCTACGCATTCGCCGGGCTTAACAACTAGATTTGCATCGCGCATCACATTGATCGATGTTGCGCTTTGATTGTGCAATGTGAAAGTCTTTGAAACGTTTTTAATCTCAATCATAACTATACCTGTAAAACAGAAGAAACGAGCAATTGTGTATATGCATCTTGCGGATCATCAAGCACTTGATCGGTAAGCCCGCTTTCAACAACATGTCCGGATTTCATCACCATCAAACGATCTGCAAGCAGTCGTACAACCGCCAAATCGTGGGTGACGATAATGGCTGATAGACCTAGTTCACGCACAAGGCTGCGGATAAGATCCAGTAATCGCGCTTGCACGGATACATCCAAACCACCTGTTGGCTCATCCATAAAGACAAGACGCGGTCCTGTGATCAGATTCCGCGCGATTTGCAAACGTTGCTGCATACCGCCAGAAAATTGGCTTGGACGATCATCAATGCGCTCTTCCGAGATCTCAACCTTCTCCAACCACTCGGTCGCTTGAGTTCTAATTTGGCCATAATGTCGATCACCCACAGCCATAAGGCGTTCACCCATATTGCCGCCAGCTGAAATTCCCATGCGCAAACCATCACGCGCATTTTGATGAACAAAAGCCCAATCTGTACGCGCAAGCATGCGACGCTCAGGCTCTGACATCTGCAACGTGTCGCGCAGCCCTTCAATTCTGGTGTTAAACAACACTTCACCCTGGTCAGGTTCTAAATGTCCGGCAAGGCAGTTTAAAAGTGTTGATTTACCAGAACCACTTTCCCCCACAATGCCCATGACTTCGCCGGGATAAAGATCAAAGGATACATCTTTACAGCCCAATCTGGCACCATAGTTTTTTTCGATATTTTTGACTTGTAATAGCGGTGTCATGACGCTGAAACCTCTTGATTTTGTGGTGTACCTTGCGCGCCGATATGGCCCGCTGCACGTCTGCTTTCGCAATAATCTGTGTCTGAACAAACAAACATCCGCCCACCATCATCATCGATGATCACCTCGTCGAGATATGTGTGATCTGCACCGCAAAGTGCACAGCATCCATCGGCCTTCATCGCTTCAAATGGGTAATCCTCAAAATCAAGACTTACGACATTTGTATAAGGTGGGATTGCGTAAATGCGTTGCTCGCGCCCTGCGCCAAATAACTGAATAGCCGACATTTCCATTTTTGGATTATCAAATTTTGGTATTGGTGATGGATCCATCACATAGCGGCCTTCGACCTTAATTGGATAGGAGTAGGACGTTGCGATTTGCCCGTGCTGTGAGATATCCTCGTAAAGCTTCACATACATAAGACCGTATTCTTCAAGCGCATGCATTTTCCGCGTTTCTGTTTCGCGCGGTTCCAAAAAGCGTAATGGCTCTGGAATTGGAACTTGATAGACCAAAATCTGATCTTCGCTGAGATCTTCCTCAGGTATCCGGTGACGCGTTTGAATAAGCGTTGCTTCTGAAGTCGCTGCCGTTGTTTCCACTTCGGCAGTTTTTTCGAAGAACTTACGGATTGAAACGGCATTGGTTGTATCATCTGCGCCTTGGTCGATAACTTTTAAAACATCTTCGGGCATCAAACATGCGGCTGAAACCTGAACGCCACCTGTGCCCCATCCGTAAGGCATTGGCATTTCGCGGCTGGCAAATGGCACCTGATAGCCCGGGATTGCTAATCCTTTTAAGATAGCACGACGGATCATGCGTTTTGTTTGTTCATCCAAATAGGCAAAATTATATTCGCTCATTCTGCTGCCTCCAAAGGCTGGTTATCTTCAGACTTGGCAGCTTCTTGATGCGCCAATGCCTCTTTGCGAATTTTTCGAATTAGTTCGAGTTCAGATTGGAAATCGACATAGTGCGGAAGCTTGATATGCTCCAAGAACCCAGTGGCCTGGATGTTATCGCAATGATAAAGCACAAATTCTTCATCCTGTGCTGGTGCGCCAACAAAATCCTCACCGAGCTCTTTCCAACGCAAGGCACGATCGACCAACGCCATGGAAATGGCCTTACGTTCAGATTGACCAAAGACCAAACCATAGCCACGTGTGAATTGCGGCGGTTCTTTCTTAGAGCCTTTAAACTGATTGACGGTTTCACATTCTGTGACCTGAATTTCGCCAATATCAATTGAGAAACCAAGCTCAGGGATATCCATTTCGACATCACAATAACCAATGCGCAACTCGCCAACAAAAGCATGGTTGCGGGCATAACCGCGTTGCGTTGAATATGCGAGGCCCAACACAAAGCCTTCATCACCTCTGGTCAATGCTTGCAAACGAAGTGCACGACTTGCCGGTAATTCAAGCGGCTCACGGGTTAAATCATCCGGCGTAGAATTGCTCTCCACTTCGGTTTGAATAAGGC
>JAHDEP010000234.1:0-1230 GCA_020628775.1 Rhizobiaceae bacterium
TTTAAGGACCTCCAGCCTGAAATGCGCCTCGAAAACTTATTTAAGACCCGTCATCACTTAAGCTTTCTAAAAACGTAACGAGATCTTCCTTTTCACGCTCGCTAAGCCCCAAAGGCTGCAAAATCGCTTCGCCATCCACATGCAATCTTTCCATATTGATCATATCATAATGATCAACTACAGCCGCTAAATCGCTCAAGCTGCCATTGTGCATATAAGGCGCTGAATGCAGCGCACCACGCAGACCAGGCACACGAAAAGTACCGAAATCTGAATGTTGAAAACGCACTTGATTGACCGCCCATGCGCCAGATTTGTCAGGGTCATCTGAAAATTCGCCAGCTAAAGTATAAGGGCTTTGTTTGAGCGCTTTTAAACCGCCATAACGTCCTTCATCAACGCGAGTTTCTGTAATAAAATAAGGCACACCCGCATCATGAAATTCACCATTGGTGAATGCAGGTCCTGAATGGCAGAACGCACAATTACCGCGTCCTAAAAACAATTGAAGCCCACGTTGTGCAGAGGCTGAATATTCAGACGCTGCCTCAGTGTCTCCTGCTTCCAGCGCATTACGAAAACGATCAAAGGATGTTTGTCCAGTGACTAATGTTTCCTGATAGGCAGCAAGCGCTTTTGATATATTGACGAGAACTTCATTGCTCTCATGCTGCGCGATGGGGCCAAAAAGATCATCATATGCAGATTTATAGCTGCTGGCTGAAATTGCTTTCTTCAAGCTGTCGCGATCATGACCCATCTCATCTTCGTGCAGGATTGGAGCAATGCTTTGTGCCCAAATATTATCTGATCCACCGGCCCAGCCAAACCAACGATGGCTACGCAAATTCATCAGCGACGGTGTATTACGATCAAGTATTTTTTTGCCCACTGCGCGCGGTAAAGCATCTGAAAATCCCGTTGCCGGATCATGGCAACTCTGGCAGGACATTTCGCGGTTTTTAGACAGGATAGGGTCAGCGAAAAATGCTTCCCCCAGCTTGATCGCGTCACGATTGCCGGAGACTTTATTACTAGGATCAACACCGAAATCAGGCGGCCAAGGGCCATGGGATAGTGTTTGCGCGATCTCATCTTCGGTGAGCAAAACTTCCGCATTTGCAACAGATAAACCAATGCATAACGGTATTGCCAGCAAGTATGAGACCCCGCGCATGGCTATTGCGCCTTTATATCATGCGTGAATAAGATCGGCTTGTCGTTTTCTGC
>JAHDEP010000234.1:1330-3746 GCA_020628775.1 Rhizobiaceae bacterium
TAATACCAGCGCTCTGGCGCAAATGTGTCGCTGCCAACCATGAAACGATCTGGGTATTTGATAAAGACTTCTTTCCAATCGGGGTCGACACTTTCGGCATTTGCCATATCTGATCGATATGCAAGGTCCGCCCAAAGTTTTGGATAGGTTGCAAGTGCATCGGCCACATTGCTTGGGGAATCAAATCCTGAATGCGCCCATAAGACCCGTGCTTCTGGCCAAGCATCAAAGATCAAATCAACAGCTTCGCGGTCACCATGATGATGCAATAATAGATTTCTCTCTTTTGCCAATTCGATCAAACGCTGAATAACCTTGGTGTTGATATCATCGCCATAGGCATGAAACTCGCCAATCGCTTCATATTCAAATTGCGATAAACGATCCTCTAGATAATCAATAACAGACGGATCATTCATCCAGGTACCAATTGCACCGCGACGTTTATAAGGACGAAGGGCGGGGACAACGATATCGGGCGCTGCTGCTTTGAGTTTTTGAGTGCCGTCATCATCAGAACTTGAAACCAGTGCTTTTTTTACCCCAGCATCGCGCAAAATTTTCACAACTTGTTCGGTTGGAATTTGCAATGCTGCGTCATGGCTATAATGCATGTGAGCGTCAAAAATCTGAAGCTCCTCAGCCTTGACCGAAACGCTCCCCATGATGATGAGCGCTAAAATTATTCTGATGATCATTTTACTTTCCCTTTAACAACGAAAAGCCCCCGTAGCGCAGTATCACCCAAACAATCTGAAAAAGAAAGTATGTTTGCGTAAGCTAAGGGCGCAGTTATTCTCTTTACGTGGGAAAATGCGTCTTGGTTTGGCCTAACGCTGGCTTATCGCTAGCCATGCACCTAGGCTTATTAAAGTGCTGCCAAGAGCGCGATCAAGCCACATACCAAATTTGGGTGCATCACGCAGAGATTTGGTCAATCTATCAGCCAATAGCACAAATAGCGGTTCGATAAATGCAGATACAGCTAAAATTAACGTGCCATGAAGGGCAAGTTGCATCCAGATCGGCCCAGCACCCTCGACCACAAATTGCGGCAAAAACGCTAGGAAGAAGACTGCAATTTTTGGATTAAGCGCTGAGACAACAGCGCCTTGTACAAAGACGGCGCGGATCGGTTTAGCTGGTTTATCGATGTCTGGGGAGAATGTGGAGCCACCTTTTGATCGTAAGGCGGAAATCCCAAGCCAAATGAGATAAATCGCGCCACACCACTTCACAAGCGTAAATGCAGTTGCTGAAGTTGCTAAAATTGCTGTTAAACCCAAAGCTGCGGCAAAGACATGCACCATTGTGCCCGCCCAAGTGCCAAACATTGCGGCAAATCCAACGCGTTTACCGCCCCGGATCGAATGGCTGATCATATAGGCGATATCAGGCCCAGGGGAGATATTTAGCAAGATTGCAGCGGTTAGAAACGCTGTCCAATGTAATAGCGAATAATCAAACATAAAGCATAGATAAAACAGTTTGGCGCATTCGCATAATGAAAAATAATGATCGTTTCATCTAAAAAATTGACGTGTGTTTGCCATCCTCTTTTGATAGTTTTGAACGCGAATTATTAAGGAATGGATGCCGCCATGAAACTAAATTATCACGTTGTTGATGTGTTCACTAAAACACGCTTTGGCGGCAATCCATTGGCTGTTGTTTTGGATGCAGACGAATTGACAACCGAACAAATGCAAACCGTCGCAAAAGAATTCAACTTTTCAGAAACAAGTTTTGTGCTCGCACCAAAAGATGCAAATAACACCGCGCATGTCAGGATTTTCACACCAAATTCAGAAATGGATTTTGCTGGTCACCCAAATGTTGGCACGTCTTATGTTTTGGCGAATATGGCAAATGGCAGTCCGCAAAAACTAGTATTTGAAGAACGCGTTGGCTTGGTTGAAGTTGATGTGACCTATTCCGAAAATGGTGATGTTCAAACCACAGCGATTACCTCCCCAATGCCGCTGTTAAAGGGTGCTGAATATACTCCGATTGATGCTGCACGCGCATTGTCGTTGGAACCCAAAGATGTTGTAACCACCCATCATGCGCCACAGCATGTCAGCGTTGGTGCTAATTTTGTGGTCGTTGAACTTGGCTCGCAAAAAGCGCTGAATGCCTTGCGATTAAACGAATATGCAGCCCGCGCGATGGTGGGCGAGGGCCCAGCAAAGGCAATTTATGCCTATACCCGTGATGTAGACGATGGCCTTGATTGGTCAGCCCGCATGTATACCTTCCGCGGACAGCCTTATGAAGATCCAGCAACAGGAAGCGCAGGCGGCGCCATGGCAGCATTTGCGCATGATTTGGGTATTGAGCCTTTAAATGGTGAATATTACAACGTCACCCAAGGGGTTGATATGGGCCGCCCTAGCGCCATGCAGCTTAAAATGCA
>JAHDEP010000235.1 GCA_020628775.1 Rhizobiaceae bacterium
ATGCTCAAACAGTCGTGCAACGGCTTCAGCACCTGGATCCACATGTCCTTCAAGCTGCTGCGCATTGATATAAGCTGCCCTTCCCGCCTTTGCCTGTAGGATACTCGCTGTATGATCTGCACCATTACGTGCCGCTTCCGCAGCTTCCTTAAAGCCATTTTCTAACGCATCTAATGCTGGGGCCAACGCATCGACCATTGTGCGATCGCCAATTTGCGCACCACCAATTTCTTGCATGCGTGATAGGCCTGCTTTAAGGGCATCTCGCATAGGTAATCCACTTGATGCGCCATCACCAGTTGCTGCAAAAAAGATCGCCAGAAGCACCCCGGATGATCCACCCATTGTTTGGCTAAGCTCCAAGCCTATTGCACGATAAAGCTGAGTGTGATCGGCCAGTGGCAATCGATCCATAGCATCAATCAACGCGCGAGAAGCACCAGCTAATGTTGAACCCGTGTCACCATCACCGGACTTTGCATCGAGCGCATTTAGATCATCTTCTGCGGCAATGAGCACTTCACAGCAACTACGCAAGAACTCTTCGGTTTGCTTGTGTGAAGATGGAATTGGTTTGATCGCTGTTAAACCATCATTGAGCGGTTTAATTTCAATCGGGCTAATTTCAGATACACCCGGCCAAGCAGCCAATGGCGTTGCGGTTTTCAGCAACTCTAATTCTTCGCTATTCGCTGGGAAAATTGAAACCGAAAATCCACGCATATCCAATGATGTCATCATAGATGCTGGGCCAACGATATGAGAAATTTTATCGCCAAGCGATGAATTAACCAGCTCATTGAGGATAATCGACATTTCAAGAACCGATGCGCCACCAAGGTTGTTTAAAAGTGCAACATGTGGACCCTTAGCCATCGCAGCTTCAAGCTTTGAAGATAAAGCTGCAAAACCATCTTTTGCATTGTTGAACTGGATTTGCTCAACGCCAGCTTCGCCATGAATACCCAAGCCCAACTCAGCCATGCCATCGGGAATGCGATCTTCTTTGGGAGAGCCTGGCACGGTGCAAGTGTCTAATGACATACCGATACTTTGTGCACCCTTAATTACTTTCTTTGCAGCTTTTGCAACGGTTTCTAAATCAGCACCATTTTGCGCCAATGCACCTGCAATTTTATGCACAAACAAAGTGCCTGCAACGCCGCGCGCTTGCGGCAAATCTGGTAGGGCTACATCATCATCAACCACCACCATTTCGACATTTAATCCAAATGCGCGTGCACGCTCTGCGGCAAGACCGAAGTTTAGTCGATCACCCGTATAGTTTTTCACAATTAACAAGCAACCTGCAGGGCCGGTCACAGCTAGGATACCGGCTAATACTGCATCCACGCTTGGTGAGGCAAAAACATCACCGCAGACAGCAGCAGTTAACATGCCCTCGCCAACAAATCCTGCATGCGCGGGTTCATGTCCGGATCCACCGCCTGAAACGAGTGCAACCTTTGACTTATCCCAGTCGTTGCGAACAACAACGCGAATATGCGGGTACCCATCAAGTCGTGCAAGTTTTCCGCCAGAAGCTGCAACAATGCCATCAATGGCATCTGTAACAATGTCTTCCTTTTTATTGATAAATTGCGTCATAGCTTCCTCCCTTACACAATACGTGCACCGTCTTCGTCGAAATAAAATGGTTCTTTTGGTTGAATTTGAATGACCTCTCCATTTTGCAACGGAGTGTGCGCATCTGTTACAGTGATGAGATCATGTTCTTTAAATTTTAGATGTAATCGCGTTTGATCACCCAAATGTTCAACGCGGGTTACAAATGCATCCTCCCCGGTGCCCTGATTGATCTGTTCAGGCCGCAAACCAATTGATTTGGCTTGTTTTGGGCAATCAACATTAAAGATATCTGCCGGCAATATATTGATGCGTGGCTGACCCAAACGGCTGGCTGAATAAATGCTAACCGGGTTTTCGTAAACCTCACGTGGGGAACCGAACTGAACCAGCTTGCCATGATCTAAAACGCCGATATGTGTGGCCATTGTCATGGCTTCGATCTGATCATGCGTTACATATAATAATGTTTGACCGGAATTGGCTTGAATGCGTTTGAGCTCTATGCGTAAATCTGCCCGCAACTTAGCATCTAACGAGCTCAGCGGTTCATCCATCAGATAAATGTTTGGCGAGCGAACCAATGCACGACCGATTGAAACGCGCTGCATTTCACCACCGGATAATGCAGTTGCTTTGTTATCAAGCTTATGGGCGATCTGAAGAACTTCTGATACCGCTTTGACCTTCTCGTCAATTTCAGCCTTAGGTGTTTGCAACAATGGTGATTTAAGCGGAAATTCCAAATTCTGCCGTACTGTTAGGTGCGGATAAAGCGAATATTGCTGGAATACCATGGCCACATTCCGTTGTGCTGGTGTTTGACCAACAATGGAATGCCCATTGATGAAAACATCGCCGCTGTCAGGTTCATCCAAACCTGAGATCATTCGCAAGGTCGTTGTTTTCCCTGCGCCTGTCGGTCCTAAAAGCACCACAAAAGACCCATCTGGAATGGTGAGCGAGACATTATCCAAAGCCAGCTCATCACCAAAACTTTTCGTCACATTTTCAAGAATAACCTCAGCCATAATTGAAAGCCCCCTCATTTGCTTCTGAGACCAATGCGCGGCCATTTTTATTGTCAAACAGCGTCAATGTGCGTGCATCAAAACTCAACCCGATCATTTCGCCATTATTGACCTGTTGATCTGAAGCGATACGCGATTTGATGATCCCATTAGGTGTTTGCAATGTGATGATCTGCGTTGTTCCTAAATACTCAACGGCAATCACCTCACCTTTATAATCGGAGCTGTCGTCGAACTTGATATGCTCTGGACGAACGCCAAGTGACAAATCCCCAACTACACCGTCTCTCGAGGTTGGGATATCAATGACGTGTCCATCAATTTTGACCTTGTTGGAATTGGGTTCGACATTGCCGGAAAAATCTAAGAAATTCATCGAAGGAGAGCCGATAAACTGAGCGACAAATTTAGTTGCCGGCCAATCATAGATCTCCTGCGGTTTACCAAATTGCTCAACAACCCCATGGTTCATCACAACAATCTTGTCACCCATTTGCATCGCTTCAAGCTGATCGTGGGTCACATAAACGGTTGTTGCGCCCATGCGATCATGAAGAGCGCGCAGTTCTTCAGCCATATGCTCGCGAAATTCTGCATCAAGCGCACCTAAAGGTTCGTCCATAAAGAACGCTTTTGGTTCGCGCACAATTGCTCGACCTAGTGCAACACGCTGACGATCACCGCCTGATAGTCCGCCGACAGGTCTATTCAACATATCTTCAATGCCTAAGATCTTTGCCACTTCAAGCACACGCTTTTGCGCATCACTTCGTGACATGCCTTGGCTTATCAAAGGATAAGACATGTTTTTACCGACATTCATATGCGGATAGAGTGCAAACATTTGAAACACGAAAGCAATATCTCGTTCAGAAGCGCGCTTCATACCAACTTCTTCACCGTCGATGAAGATTTCGCCGCTGGTTGGAAGTTCTAGCCCTGCCATCATGCGCAAAGTTGTGGTTTTTCCGCAGCCTGATGGACCCAGGAGCATAAAGAACTCACCGTCTTCAATAGTAAAGCTAGATGACTGGACCGCTGTGAATGATCCAAATTCTTTACGCACATTTTCTATTCTTATTTGTGCCATGGGTTACTCCG
>JAHDEP010000024.1:0-7053 GCA_020628775.1 Rhizobiaceae bacterium
GCTTCATGCTCGGACAAAACCCCGGTTATGTGATCATCAACAACGACAACTTCATCGACCTCATCAAGCCATTGTTTTGCAAACATTCCAATCGTTGCTGAACCGCAGCCAACGCGCATGAGCTTTTCTTCAACGCCGTTGATAATGGGCGCTTTGCCCGCAGCTACTATCACCGAAATCTGCTCATCATCTTCACCAATGACCAGTTCAACGGCTTCACGATTACATAGCTTTAACAATGTGTCACACGTGACCCGACCTTCTTTTTTAGATCCGCCGGTCAAATGTTCTACACCGCCGAGCGACAGCATTTTAGAACCATATTCCGATGTCATAACGTGGCCCACAGGCTCACCATCAACGCGCACAACATCGCGTTCATGACCGATATGGCGATCGGTATCGATCTTCACTTTCACACCACAATAAGAAAAAATGCCTTCGGTGACGACCGTCACCATATCAACGCCATCAATATCCTGACTGACGATAAATGGTGCTGGCTTATAATCGGGATAGGTCGTACCCGCACCAACAGCTGTGATAAACTGCCGGTCGCCTTTCACGATATCGCCATCCCAATCATCCTGATCAGAACCCGATAAGAAAGGTACAATTTTGTGTTCGGTTTCGTGTAATACTGTCAAAGGATCAAGACGTACCAGCTCACCATCGTGATTAGCGTAACGATCGCATGCACCAGATTTACCTTCTGCGATATAACACATGACGGGGCACGCATCGCACCGAATTTTCTCAAGCTTTACTTTTTCAGGCGTCTCATTGTTAGTCATTTTTCTGAGCCTTAATCGCCATTTTCACGCGCGATGGTGTTGCTGGGACTTTTGTAATCCGCACACCTGTTGCTGCATTTATAGCATTTAAAATTGCGGGTGCTGTGGGCACCAATACATGCTCGCCCAACCCTTTCGCGCCATATGGACCATGCGCATCAGGATCTTCGATGATAAGCGTTTCAACAGGCGGCATGTCACCAATTGTAGGAATGAGATAATCGTGCAAATTCTCCGTGCGCCCAGGGATATATTCTTCCATCAAGGCCATACCCAAACCTTGGGCTATACCGCCATGAACTTGTCCTTCAACGAGCACCGGGTTGATCGCCTTTCCCACATCATGAGCTGCAATAAACTTAATCGGCTTAACCGTTCCCAGTTCAGTATCAACTTCCATAACCGCCATTTGAGCCGCATAGCCAAACTGCGCATAGGGTGACCCTTGCCCGTTTTCATCAAGCGGAACAGTAGGCGGATCATAGGTTTCTTCCGCACGTAGAACATAGCCTTCTTCATCAGCTGTCAGCGAACTCAATTCCAGGGAATGTTCCTTGCCATTTTCTCGAACATGGATCACTGATCCATCAAACAGGATTTCGCAATTCTCACCCACATTAAAACGTTGCAGAATATTCGCCCGTAACGATTGTCCTGATAATCGCGCCGCATTTCCAGATACAAAAGTTTGTCGGGATGCAGATGTTTTACCCGCGTCCGGCGTAACATCGGTATCAGGTCCGATGAGCTCAATATCTGAGATAGATGCACCAAGCGCGGTTGCAAATATCTGACTGATAACTGTGTTTGCACCTTGGCCGATATCCATTGCGCCCTGATGCAGAACGATCTTTCCATCTGCACGAATTCCAGACTTAATGGTCGAAGGATTTGGAAGCGAGGTATTACCGCATCCATACCAGCCTGAGGCGACACCCACGCCGCGTTTTAACCCATCATTTTCTGCATTAAATTCATCACATGCTTTGCGCTCAATATCCCAATGGGGTTTCAACGCTTGCAAACATTTTTTAATGCCCACACCTTGATCAAAAACCTGTCCGCAAACAGTAGGCTGACCAGCCTCCAGCGCATTTAAAATACGAAACTCGAGCGCATCCATCCCAACTTTGTTAGCCAGCTCATCAAAAAGAGATTCTTGCGCAATGGCAGATTGCGGCACGCCGAACCCTCTAAACGCACCCGATGGCGGATTATTGGTATAAATACCTTTCGATTTGGCGCGGTAATTTTCGATCAAATATGGACCAGAGGCATGTACAGGAACACGGTTCGCAACCGTTGGCCCCCAACTGGCATAAGCGCCCGTGTCAAAGCCACCAAGAAAATCAAAGCCTGTAACTTTACCGTCGGAATTTGCACCCATTTTTAAATGAATATCCGATGGGTGACGCTTGGTCGTGCTCTGCATGGATTCCGTGCGCGTATATGTCAAACGCACCGGTTGAGCTGTTTTAATTGCCGCCAATGCAAGAATAGGCTGAACTGAAATATCAAGCTTGGAACCAAAACCACCACCAACACTTGAAGGGATAATCCTGATCTGGCTTTTATCGCGCCCAAGAATAATCTCCAGAGCTTCCTGATCCATCACAGGGGCTTGCGTGCAGGCATGGATAATGACTTTTCCATCTATAACTTCAGCATAACCCGCTTCAGGTTCAATATAAGCGTGTTCGACAAAACCTGAATTAAAATGCCCTTCGACCACAAACTCAGAAGCTTCGATTGCTGAAGGCGCATCCCCGCGCTGAACAAATCCTTCGCACATGAGATTGCGCTCATGCTTTTCGTGTAATTTGTCAGCATCATCTGACTGCGCCTTGGTGATATCTTGGGCAGCGTCTTTCTCTTGCCACGTGATGGGAAATTTATCTTGATCAAAATCTCGGATAAATTCAGGTGTAGCTACAAGTGCAGCAACTGCTTCGCCGCGGAAACGAGCTTCGTGTACAGCAAAAACTGGTTGATCTTGGAATTGTGGGATCACACCAAACGCGTTTTCACCTTCAATGTCATCAGCGGTTATGATTGCCGAAACATCTGAATTTCTCTCAATAAAGCCATCCAGATCACCAAGTTCAAACCCAGCGCGCGGGAAAGGCGAACGAATTACAAAGATTTCCATCGTGCCTGATGGCGCAATATCATCCCCATAAAGATCACGGCCTGAAACTTTTTCCACCCCATCTAATCGGCGAATAGAACTACCAATATGGCCCGAACCTTCAGAGATTGATGGTGCAACGCTTAAAACCGCATCGATAATTTTACGGTAGCCAGTGCACCGACATAAAACACCGCCGAGCGCATCCTTAACCTCATCTTCTGTGGGTGACGAATTTTCGCGCAGCATCGCTACAGCAGATACGATCATACCCGGTGTGCAAATCCCACACTGAGCCGCACCATGGTTTAAAAAGTTATCAGCTAACTTATCTACGATCGGCTCATTTTCATATAGACCACCAACCGTCTCAACACTTTTGCCATTAACTTGATGCGCTGGGGTCAGACAGGCGCAAACAACATCGCCATCGACCAAGACTGAGCACGCACCACAATCACCTGCATTGCAGCCAATTTTTACATCACGCGCACCAACCCGCTCACGAAGCATTTCTGATAATCGTTCGCCGGGCACAGGATCAGATGAAACAGCAGCTCCATTTAGCGTGAATTTCGTCATGACATCACCGCCCTTAACACAGCACGCTTACACTGCTCTGCGACAACATCGATGCGATATTCACCACTTCCACGCACATCATCAATCGGTGATAACACTGATAAATGTTGCTCAGTGATCTCAATGTTTTCTGGCTTTTGACCGATGATATCTGTTTCAAGCTTAGTTAAACGCTGCGCAACAGGAGAGCATGCACCAACCGCAATTTTCGCATGGGTGATAACGCCGCTTTCATCACAAGTGATATTTGCAGCTGTCATCGTAATTGAAATGACCAAATATCTGCGACTACCAAGCTTTTCAAAGGCAGATTTTTCAAGTGCTCCGGGTTTTGGAATAAGCACTGCGGACACAATTTCATCTTCTGCGAGAGATGTTTTTCTTACGTTTAAAATGAACTCCGACAAAGCCAAAATCCGGGTGCCATTTGCAGCGCTGGCAAGCTCAACTTTTGCATCAAGCGCGAGTAATGGAGGAACGCCATCAGCAGCCGGTGAGGCATTGCAAATATTACCGCCAATTGTGCCGGCATTTTGGATTTGAATGCTGCCCACTTCTTTTGCAGCTTGTTTTAAGGCATCAAAACTTGCGGGAAGTTCAGCTTTTATGATTTCAGACCATGTTGTAGCAGCGCCAATACGATAATGATCGCCGGAAAAGTTAATGCCGGACAAAGCCGAAATATTGGTAAGATCAATTAATTTACGTGGTGAATGTCCCTGCTTTGCAGACGGATATAAATCGGTTCCGCCAGCTACAATCCTGCTGCCTTTAACCGCATATAGCTCAAGCGCGGTTTCCAGATCTGTAGGAGTTTCGTAGTGCAAACCTCACCTCTTTATCATTTGTATACTAACGATAAAGAGACGAACTTATTTTGTCAAACTGAAATACTTTTGTGCTTGGTAAAAACGATAAGCTAAAGCAACGTAACACCGGCTTGAGACATCCCGGCGCGCGCGGCATCGAGCGAACCATCGAAATCAATCGCGCGGCATAAAGATTGGTCAACGGTCACATCAAAACCGAGCTTTGCACCATCAACTGCAGAGAAATTGACGCAAAAATCCGTCGCCAAACCGACCATCAATAGTTTTTCAACACCGCGAGATTTCAGATAACCATCAAGCCCAGTCGGCGTTGAATGGTCATTTTCAAAAAACGCCGAATAGCTATCGATTTGAGATCTAAAACCCTTGCGAACAATCATATGCGCTGCATTCACATTAAGATCTGAATGAAATTCAGCGCCATTTGACCCTTGGATACAATGATCTGGCCATAACACTTGTGGTCCATATGGCATATCAATCAGCGACAAAATTTCAGCGCCTTCATGCGATGAAGCAAATGAAGAATGACCTCTGGGATGCCAATCCTGGGTAAGAACTATCGTTTGAAACTCGGCCATTAAAGCATTGACCCCAGCAACAATCTGATCACCTTCATTAACTGCAAGCGCACCGCCCGGACAAAAGTCATTTTGAATATCGATTACAATTAATGCTTCGTTTGCAGCTCTCATTTTTGGCAATCCTCATGTTTATGCGTAGCAAGACATTATCTTAAAAAACTAAGTTGCGGCAAGAGATTGCCTGAAAATCAAACGCCCAAATAACGTTTAATTTTCTCAGGCGAGGCACCCAACTCTTGTGCGGTGAGCGTTTCAACTGATCTACCATTTTCAATCATCGTCACCCGATCAGCTAACGCCAATACGGCATCAATACGTTGTTCGACTAAAATGATTGCAAAACCTTCTTGCTTCATTTTCAAAATGACTTGCCTGATCTGCTCAATCATAGAGGGCTGTAAGCCTTCGGTGGGCTCATCCAACAACAGAACTTTTGGTCGAAGCGCTAAAGCACGGGCGGTCGCCAGCATTTGTTGCTCGCCACCTGACAATGTGCCGGCGCGTTGATCAAGCCTTTCGCGCAATCTTGGGAATAAATCTAAAACCCAATCCTTGGTATCTGAACTCACATTGCGCACCATCAATCCCATCTCGATATTTTCAGACACTGTTAGTTCTGGAAACAATCGGCGCCCTTGAGGGATATATCCGATGCCGCGCTTGGGTATTTCATGCCCAGGTAAAGTGTTGATCAGCTCGTCTTCAAGCGAGATACCACCAGCTGAAATCTGAACGATCCCCATGATCGATTTCAACAGCGTTGTTTTACCAGCGCCATTTCGGCCCATCACACATAAGATTTCACCAGCTGCGACATTGAGCGATACGCCGTGCAACACTTCAACCTGCCCATAACCGGCATATATGTCTTTTACATCAAGCATCTTCAGACGTACCTAAATATGCGCTTTGAACAGATTTGTTTTGACGAATTTCCTCAGGCGAACCTTCCGCCAGCAATTCCCCAAAATTGAGCACCGCGATATGATCCGCAGACTTCATCACCACATCCATATTGTGCTCGATTAGTAAGATTGTCGTCTCACCAGCAAGAGATTTAATAAGCGAGATAAATTCTTCAACTTCAGATTCTGACAACCCTTGTGTCGGCTCATCCAGAATGAAGAGTTTTGGATCTTGCGCAAGGCCCATCGCAATTTCTAAAATTCGCTGGTGACCATAACTCAGATCACCCGCGATTTGGTCCGCACGATCTAACAAGTTTACCTGCGCGAGAACTTGCGACACCCCGTCAGCGATGTCTTTTGTTTTAAGCTTTTTTGCACGGCGTAGCGATAATTCAACATTACGCGCAACGGTAAGCCCGGGGAAAATTGAGGTGATTTGAAACGTATAAGCAATGCCAAGCTGAATGCGCTGATGCGCGGGTAAGGCGCTGATATCCTGATCGTTGAAAAACACCCGCCCGGACGTTGCGGGAATGCGGCCACACAACATACCAACAAAGGTCGTTTTACCAGCCCCATTTGGTCCAATAAGCGCAGTGATAAGCCCTTGCTGAAGCTTGAAATTAATATCGGTATTGGCCTGCAAACCACCGAAGGATTTACTCAGGCCTTGTGTTTCTAAAATGGTTACGGAAGCCAAGGTAGATACCTCCGTCTTAATTCGCCGGCTAATCCTTGCGGTGCAAACAAAGTTAGCAACACCAATGCAAGACCAGCAATGAGCATGTAAGCAGGTGTTATCGCGCTGGAATAATCAATTAAGTAGAACATAAAGACCGTACCTATCAGCGGCCCGATGGTAACCCCGGCACCACCTAATAACACCCAAAGCAGAGGGAAGATCGAATATTGCACCGTGGCAAATGTTGCGCCAGCATATCCAAATAACAGCGCGTAAGCGGCACCTGCAGACCCGGACATCACGCCTGAAATAATAACCGCCTGAAGCTTTAATCGCATAACATCATATCCAAGCATGGTCGCACGTTCTTCGTTTTCACGAATAGCAACGAGCGCTAAACCAAAACCCGATCGGACAATATAAGCGATGATGAAAAAACAAATCGCAAACAGCAATAGGGCAGCAAAGAAGCGTCCCATCGGGCTGGTGAGATCAATCATACCCACCATTCGATCGGCTTGCTGAATAACAAAGCCTTCATCGCC
>JAHDEP010000024.1:7153-22657 GCA_020628775.1 Rhizobiaceae bacterium
AGCAGATTGTAACCCATCGCATATACGGCAAGCACCAAAATGCGAGCTAAGTTTCCGGAGTGATATTCGGGCAGGATAAAAAATGATGCAGCGAGAACGGCAACAACACCGATATGCAGCCAGTTTGAACGTTGGGCATCCGTCATGAGCGAATTTTCCCCATCAATCCTTGAGGCCTAAAGACCAGCACCATAGCAACTAGTAATGTCGCCAAAATCTTGGCAAGCGTTGGAGAGAAGAATACTGAGATGATCCCATCGCTCATACCGATGAGTATTGCAGCAATGACCGTTCCAGGTAGGCTACCCAAGCCGCCAATAATCACCACGATGAAAGATAAAAGTAGAGGATCGTGACCCATCAAATAATGTGCTTGTTGAACTGGCACGACAAGCACGGCACCCATCGCCGCCAATCCTGCACCTAAACCAAACACCCAAGCATAGACCCGTTTAACTGGAACGCCAAAAGCACGCGCCATCTCGCTATCTTGCTGAGTTGCACGCATGATGAGGCCAATTTTCGTTTTGGTCATGAGAACCCAAAGTGCTGTTAAAATCGCAATTGCAGCAACAATAATGAAGAGCTTGTAACTGGTGATGGATAGACCCCAAGGCCAATAAATCTCAAAACCATTTTCACCAAACTCAAACCAAGGGATCGCCAAACGCTGATTAAATGGCGCTTCAACGGGACGCGCCTCAGGACCAAATGTCATCAAAGTGACTTGCTGAATAATATATAAAAGCCCAATTGTGCCAACGATTGTGCGATCAGGATCATAATCAATCCTTTGCAAAACAAGCCGGTCTGCAACCGCTGCAATAACACCAACAAGGATCGGAGCAAAAACTAAAGCGGCGATAAAGCCAACTGCTGGGTGACCGCCAAGTAGGTGGGCAACCCACCAAGCGATAACTGCGCCCAACATAAAAAATTCACCATGCGCGACATTCACGACGCGCATGATGCCAAATACGATACTTAGGCCCATCGCTGTCATCGCCAAAACTGCGGCAATAACAGCACCCTCAAGGGAGGCAAGAATTAAATGCGGCCCAAATTCCATTATTTTTTCTCAGTCTAAAACGTTACGCTTTGATTAGAACGGCTGTGTTGTGTAATCCACTTCGTCTTCATACAACGTGTCTTCAATTGAAGTTGTATGGGAGACCACAAGCTTTCCATCGGTAACCTTAGAAATGTACTGAGATCCAAATGTTTGGTGTGTTTTACCATTAAAGCGTTTCGCACCCTGCGGATGGTCATCTGACATTGGCATATCAGACATCGCTTCCACCGCCTCAATCAATTTAGAACGATCTTCAGGGCCTTTATAACCTGCAGATTCCATTCCCGCTTTCACGATGTTGAGTGTTTCCCAACAACCAAACATATGGGCAAATGTAGAGACGTCTTTAGAGTCAGATGTTGAAGCACCATTTTCATCAACGCCAACAGCTTCACGATATAATTTATCATGTGATGTTTGATCAGCTTGCGCATAACGCGGCATGCCTTCCCAGAAATATGTGCCTTCAAGGAATTCAAGACCTGGGCTGTTGATATCAACCGCTTCAAGACTATCGATAAAGCCGAAGATTTCCGGACGGCTTGGTCCGAAGAACTCACCTAGTTCTTTCACAAAGGTCAGAACCGCTGGGCCCACCATTACGTGATAAACAACTTCAGTGTCACGCGGGATTTTCGGGAAGTATTTTGTAAATGATGTTTCAGCCGGTGGTACTGCAATCTTTGCAACAACATTACCGCCCTGGCGTTCAATTGCTTCACTGAAGAAATCTCGGTGATCATGACCAAAGGCGAAATCAGGATAGATCATCGTGACCTTCTTACCAAGATTGTCGCCAACAAATGGCGCCATAGCTTGAACCTGACTTTTCACATCTGTGATACCCGGCTGAAGTGTGTATCTGTTTAACTTACCACTGGCGACATGGTGTCCTTCAGACACAACAAAATATGGCAGCTTCAACTCACCCGCACGTGGAGCAGATCCGAAAACAACGTGACTGAACAATGTACCAAATGCGATGTCGCAATTGTGCTGAGACGCAAATTTCTCAACGACTTCTGCGCCGCGCTTTGGATCAGTACCATCATCTTCCGCTACGATTTCAACCGGGCGTCCGTTAATTCCGCCCATGTCGTTAATGCGCTTAACAGCGGCTTGCGTTGTGCGATCGTACCAACGGCCATAGGCTGCGCCGATACCGGTTCTATGAACCTGAAAACCAATTTTAATAGGCTCTGAAGATTGTGCCTGAGCATAACCCATCATCTTTGGCAAACCTGTTGTTGCCAATAGTGCACCTGCGCCAATTCCCTTGAGTGTGTTGCGGCGGGAGACCAGTTTCGGTCCCTTCTTCTTATCAGTCATTTTCGTTCCTCTCTGGAGCTAATATGGATAATCCTGCATTGGCAGTTTGTATGTATACTAACGAATTGTCCAGCCCTTTTTTCGCAAATAAATTACCCAAGGAGCTGCTAAGCACCCTTTGGCGCTGCCAATAACCAAAGACCAAACCATGTATAAGTTGCCATGAAAATCGCAACCGGAATGTGAAAAATAACTACGTCTTTCCACGTATTAAAATGTTTGGCGATCACATAATGCGCCATCAAAACAGCAATGATATGACCGATGACAACCAAGCTGGCTTGCGACAACCAGATACGTCTAACACTGGCGATTTCATTTAAATATCCAGTGGTTACCTGATAATTTTCCAATCCCAAATAGTTCGATCCATTGCCCAACGGATCCGATAAAGCGGCAACTAAATACTGTCCGTTGACCATCAACGTCGTTAGATAATGTGACGCATGATAAACCGCTGCGATCGGCAGAACCGAAATTGCCAACATTTTGAAAAGATCGGAAAAGCTAACACTGGCAACATCGCTAATTTCACCATGCGAACGCTGTAATTTTATCAGCTTTAAACCCACCCAAATACAGATCGCAAATATGCCATAGAGCAAAATATTAGCGCCCAAAATACCAAAAGTAGATTGCCAAACCACCGCAGACCGGCCCGGAAACGCCAATGGATTAATGTCAATTTGAACCAGCCACCAGAAGGTTTCATTCACCCCATCAAAGCTGCCAGAACCTAGAACCGACAATAAAAACAAAGCTTGTGTTATGGTGATATTTCGGTTTTCCAACGCTTGCCATCCGGGCAGTCCGATGCGCCATCCGCCACCATTTGGCAAAATTTTAAAGGGTGAGAGCTGAGCTAAAAACGAGAATAAAATGGAAAAACATTCCACCTGTTTAAACCAACGCTCTACGCCAAAGATAATCATTCCTATAAAAGTAAAAACAACATATCCCAAAACAAAATTGGAAAGCCGCGCCGGATCATCAGGTGCAATATCGGCAATAATAAATGCATAAAAAGCGATAAAGATAACGATTGCTGGGATGCTGCCAATCTGCTGTGGGAATGCAACATTGAGGCAAATGGGTTTTAAAATACGATTATAAAGACCACTCCAAGGATTTATCCATGACCAGATATTTCCAAAAACACTATGCATCATGAAAATGGCAATCCACCACAATGTCCAAATCGAAAGTGGCAACATGTTTACCAGCGGATCGCGCGTACCAACTGACCCAATAACAATTAGAAAAAATACAAAACCCAATGATACAATGCTCACCACATCTTTGAACATTTTATTTTGAAAGAAGAAATCAAACGATGGCAGGGGTAACTGTATAGATCTAAAAAACCCAAATACTCGATCATGCGGTAAAAACGCAACGAGAACCATTGACGAGATCACCGCAAGACAACCACTAATGATGTAAATATTAGTCGGAAGTAGAAGAACAATACCCTGCTCTGAGACGTGAGCTGCGGCAATTTTGATATTTGCCAAAATAACAAAAGACGCCAATATTAGTGCATATAAGAATGCTCCAAATCTCATAGCGTTTGTCTCCTTGAGCTTGACACTGATAGGGCAAAGAATAATGTTTGCATACTAACAACAACGGATAGGCGCTGATGTCAAATAATCGCAAAATCACGATAATTGCCATACTAATTTTAGGTGCCCTAGCTTTGTTCTGGTCGCTTAATTCCGCAAGGTCACCAATATTGGTGTCAAACGTCAAAGCGGTGAAGATGAATGAGAATATGTATTCGGTTTATCTAAACATGAGCAATGCTGGCGATCCCGATTTTATCACCGAAATCAAGACAACTGACCAAAACAACGCTTTTGTGATGGGTGCACACCCGACATATGGAATTGCTATTCCCAAAGGTTCATCACCAAGTTTTTCATCTGATGGCGCGCATATCATGGTCAATATCGATGGAACAAGCTATCAGCCAGGCGAATTTATCCCGCTCACAATTGCCTTTGAAAATTCAAAACCTCAGCAGATAAAAGCAATTGTTGAAGACCCGAATGCACGCAAAATGAATATGGGAGATGATGCGACAGAAATGGATCACTCCCAAATGGATCACTCAATGCATCAGGCAGGTGCAGGGATTGAAGTTGGCTCTGATCAAAACCCGCCTGACATTGAAATGACTGTTGCACAAAACGATGATGACACTTGGTCAGTGCGCATAACAACCCGCAATTTCGATTTTTTTGAACCTAAAACCGAACCGCTTGCACACCAAGACGGACAGGGACATGGTCATCTTTATTTAAACGGTCTGAAATTGCAGCGTATGTATTCCAATCAGGCCATCATTGGCGAATTGCCTGATGGCAAACATGTTATTTCTGTTACACTCAACAGCAATGACCACAAGGCGTTTACAGTTGGAGGGGAACCAGTTTCCGCATCAGCTGAAATCATAGCCGACTAATTACGAATATTCCGGAGAAATCATGTCAGATAGTTCATTCATCAGCCCCAGCGATTTGAGAGCAAAATTCTCATCCGCAATGTCTTTGATGTATCGCAACGAAGTTCCAGCTTATGGCACGTTAATGGATTTGGTCGCTGACGTTAATGATGCGACGCTAAGCTCTGATAAAGAGCTTGCAGATACGCTTGAAACCACAAATGGGTTGGAGCGGATTTCAGATGAACGTCATGGCGCCATCCGCCTTGGGACTGAAGCTGAATTGAAGTTAATCCGACGGGCATTTCAGCAAATGGGAATGTTTCCAGTTGGTTATTATGATCTAAGCGTTGCCGGTATCCCGGTGCATTCAACTGCTTTTCGACCAATAGAGGGCGAAGCGCTTTCAATTAATCCATTTCGTGTTTTCACATCGCTTTTAAGACTTGATCTGATCGAAGACCAAGCTTTGAAAGAAGAAGCAGAAAACGTGTTGGCTGAGCGAAATATTTTCTCACAAAGAGCGCTTGAACTCATCACCGAGGCCGAACAACAAGGTGGCGTATTAAAAGAAAATGCCGATGAATTTATCGCCGAAATTCTAAAGACATTTAAATGGCATCCTGAGGCGAATATCACCCACGAGCTCTATGAGCGTTTGCATAAGGAACACCGTTTAATTGCCGATGTTGTTTCGTTTAAAGGCCCACACATCAACCATCTAACCCCACGCACGTTAGATATTGATCAAGTGCAGGATTTAATGCCGGCGCGCGATATTTCTCCAAAGGCTGTTATTGAAGGGCCACCCAATCGAAAATGCCCGATTTTGCTGCGCCAAACATCGTTTAAAGCTCTAGAAGAACAGGTTGATTTTTTAGATGTGAAGGGCGGCAAGCATACAGCCCGCTTTGGCGAGATTGAGCAACGCGGTATTGCACTCACACCCAAAGGACGCGCATTATATGATCGTCTTTTAAATGAGACACGGGACAAGTGCACCCCGGCGCCAGATGGTTCCAATGCACAAGAATATGTCCAGGTTTTAGAAGATACGTTCTCGGAATTTCCAGATACTTGGGAAGGTGTCCGAAAAGACGGTTTGGCCTATTTCCACTATACGGTTTCAGATCCTGAAAAGCTTGGGAACGACCAAACTGACCTTTCATTTGAGGCGTTAGTTGATGCAGGGCATATTAGATTTGATCCGATTATCTATGAGGATTTTTTGCCCGTCAGCGCAGCCGGTATCTTTCAATCTAATCTTGGTGATAAAAAAGCAGCGAACATTGCGCATAATTCCAATCAGGAACTATTTGAAGCCCAGTTGGGCGCCAGCGTGCTTGATGAGTTTGCGCATTATGCAGCACTGGAAAATAACTCCAAAGCACAATGCGGCAAATTGCTGAATATCAGTAATTAGTTTTAAATCTTTTGGGCAAGGTTTGCTGCGAAACAGAAAATAATCGAGGCGTTGTGCCTGTCCAACGTTTAAACGCAATATGAAAATTTGCAGCGGAGGAAAAACCCGTCCGCTGAGAAACCTCTTCAATGGTTTTGCGGCCATTGTGTAATTCTCTAATCGCAATATCACGTCGCAAACCGTCTTTAATCTCCTGAAAGGATGTTCCATCATCTTTAAGGCGTCGCATTAAAGTTCTCGGCTCGAGGTTCAATTCGCTCGACACATACGCCAAATTACAGTCTTTCCATGTAGAACGATATAAAATTTCACGGATCTGAAGCGTTCTGGTGTTCTCGTGCAAGCTGGTAAATAACCAATCTCGGGGAGCGCGGGTTAAAAACTCCACCAGTTCAGTATCGGTTCGCCCCACAGGACGCTGATGTTTGGCAAGCTCAAATGAAATGGATGAATGCGGTTGATTAAAATCAATTTGCGTTGGGAAAATTACGTTGTAATCCTCCACATATTCCGGCTCATCAAACGCAAACTTTACCGATTTAACCGCAACTTCTCGACCCGCCATCCAAGAGATTAAACCATGGGCTAGTTTTAAAATCAGCATATGTCCAAATCTTTGGACAGGCGGATCCCCAATTGGGTTTAAAACCAACTCATACTGATTATTGTCATTGCTCAGTTTAAATTGATAATCATCCAGCAAAAGGTTCCAGAAAGTTGAAAATTTATAAAGTGCCGATGGCAGGGACTTAGCTTGACGAACTGTCGTTAAAAGATGTTGAAGCGCCCTGACACGCACTGGCCGTGACCAAAGACCCATCATTTCATCGCTGGTTTCAATTGCGGCAATACCATAAAGCCAAACGATCTGATCAAGCGTAACCCGCTGAAACGGTTGGCCATCACCATCAATTAATCCGGCACGTTGGAGAAAAGAATCCAGCTGTTCTTTTGAACAAATGCCGCTCAATGCATCCAACCAATCATCGAGAAATAAGGATGATACGGTTGCAACGCGGGCGGAATGATAAACTTTCATGGCCAAGATATATCTAAATTTGTCACTTTTTAAAAGGATTTTGTCACAAAGAGTGTATTATTGATTCAGAACAATAATAGTATGACAGTATAGAATAATCGGAGAGTGTCCATATGACTTATAAAGCGCCAATAGAAGATATCATGTTCAATATTGAGCATCTATCATCCTGGGCTGAAGTCACCGAACTTGAAACCTACTCAGATATTACAAGCCAAGATGCAGAAGCCGTCCTTGATGGATTTGGTCGCTTTTGCTCAGAAACAATTGCCGAACTCACATCAATTGGTGATACAATTGGATCAAAATTTGACGGCGAAAAAGTCATCCTGCCAGATGAATTCAAGACCGCCTATGACCAATTTGTCGAAATGGGCTGGCAAAGCCTGCCTCATTCTACCTCGCATGGCGGCATGGGATTACCTCGCGCACTTGGCGCTGCAGCGACAGAAATACTCAATTCATCTGACATGAGTTTTGGGCTTTGTCCCTTGTTAACGGACGGTGCAGTAGATGCGCTTATGCTCGCAGGATCTAAAGCACAAAAAGACCATTATCTTGAAAAGCTAATTTCCGGTCGCTGGACTGGTACGATGAACTTAACCGAGCCACAAGCGGGAAGTGATCTTGGTCGGGTGCGAACCAAAGCGGTCAAAAACGACGATGGCACCTACGCAGTTAGCGGCACAAAGATTTACATCACCTATGGCGAACATGAATTATCAGAAAACATTATTCATCTGGTCTTGGCACGTACACCTGACGCGCCTCCCGGCCCCAAGGGATTAAGCCTGTTTATTGTGCCAAAATTTGTGCTCAACGATGACGGCAATCCTGGCGAACGAAACGGCGTTAATTGCATCAGCATTGAACACAAGCTTGGCATTAAAGCCAGCCCAACAGCTGTCCTTGAATATGATAACGCAACCGGCTTTTTGATCGGCGAAGAAAATCACGGCCTGCAATATATGTTCATCATGATGATGAGCGCGCGTTTCTTAGTCGGCATTCAAGGCGTGGCGATCTCTGAACGCGCCTACCAACATGCTTTGGCCTATGCAAAAGATCGAGAGCAAAGCCCACCGGTTGATAGATCATCAAACCAGGCGGTAGCAATTGCTCAGCACCCAGATGTTCGTCGTATGCTTTTGCGTATGCGAGCGTTGGTTGAAGGCGGTCGCGCCCTATCGATTGCGACCGCGGGCTGGTTAGATCTGGCCAAAAACGGAAGCGATGAACAGAGTAATTCAGCAAAACCAATTGCTGAATTTCTCGTACCACTCGTGAAAAGTTTCTGTACAGAACGCGCATTGGAAGTCACATCGCTCGGTGTGCAGATCCATGGCGGCATGGGCTTTATTGAAGAAACAGGCGTTGCTCAGTTTTACCGGGATGCCCGGATCTTACCGATCTATGAGGGCACAACGGCCATTCAAGCAAATGATCTATTGGGCCGAAAGATATTGCGCGATAAAGGTGCGCTCGCAGAAGAGTTTACATCTCTCATCAAAGAAACAGAAACCCAGCTTCAAACTGGAAGCGAGCAAGCAAAGATGTTTGCAAACAAACTTGCAAAGGCGCGCGAAGCATTTCAAAGCAGCTTGAATTGGCTAATTGGCCAAGCTGAGAATAACATCAATGCAACATATGCCGGAAGCGTTCCCATTTTGATGTTGGCAGGGAATTTGGCCGCAGGTTGGCAGCTGGGTAAATCAATCTTGGCAGCGGAAGCTGAGATTACTCAGGGAAACAATATTGCATTTAGTAAAGAAAAAATCGCCACCGCGTGTTTTTACGCCCAACATATTTTGCCTGAATGCGAGCTGGAAAAAACACGCATCACCGAAGGTGCGGACAGTATTTTAAACGCAGCGTTCGCGCATCTTGAAACATAATGAGTAAAGTAAAAGTTTGTATCCGAGAAAGGTTACGTAAATGTCGGAAATGAAGAAACTACCGGAATATGAAAGGCTCAAGCTGGAAGTGCGAGACAATGATGTGTGTATTCTCACACTTAATCGTCCCGACAAGCGAAATGCGCTTGATGTTCAATCCATCGAAGAGCTGGTAGATTTTTTCAGCAACACCGCAAAGCGAGGTGTAAAGGCCGTTGTATTAGCTGGTGAGGGTGATCACTTCTGCGCCGGACTTGACCTGATTGAACACTGGAAAGCCGACCGCAGCCCGGATGAGTTTATGCATGTTTGTATGCGCTGGCATGAAGCGTTTAACAAAATGGAATATGGTGGTGTGCCCATCATCGCAGCGTTGAAAGGCGCTGTTGTTGGTGGCGGTTTGGAACTAGCAAGTGCAGCGCATATTCGCGTGATTGACCAAACAACTTATTTTGCACTTCCTGAAGGCCAACGCGGAATTTTCACAGGTGGTGGCGCAACCATTCGTGTTTCAGACATGATCGGCAAATCGCGGATGATCGATATGATCCTGATGGGACGCGTTCATCAAGGTCAAGAAGCTGTCGATCTAGGATTGGCGCAATATATCACCGACGGTTCAAGCTTGGACAAAGCAATAGAGCTTGCAGATAAAGCTGCGCAAAACCTGCCGCTTACAAACTATGCGATCTGCTCAGCGATCAGTCATCTTAATAACATGTCCGGAATGGATGCCGCCTATGCTGAAGCTGTCGTTGCAGGCATGGTCAATACCCAGCCTGAAGCGCGTGCACGTCTTGAAGCTTTTGCCAATAAATCCGCCGCGCGCGTCCGACCCAACGAATAGGGTCGTGAACCAAAACGAGTAAAAAGTCATGTTTAAATCGGGAGGAAAAAGGCATGCAGAATAATTTCGATGCATTCGATAAAACAAGCGCAAACTTTGTGCCGCTTTCCCCTGTGTCTTTTTTAAATCACGCAGAGACATTACACAACGAACGCACAGCAATAGTTTATGGCGATATCACGCGTACTTGGTCTGAAACCGCAAAGCGAATACGCGGATTTGCGCAAGGCCTTGCGTCAATGGGAATTAAAAAAGGCGACACCGTCTCGGTGCTATGCCCCAATATTCCAGAAATGCTTGAGTTGCATTTTGCGCTACCAGTTTCCGGCGCTGTATTAAATACGCTGAACACGCGTTTAGAGCCTGAAACCATCGCCTATATCTTAAATCACGCTGACACTCAGCTTCTCATCGTTGATCAGGAATTGATCCCCGTTGTCGAAAAAGTCTTTGATATTATGGGCAGCTCTGTGCCGTTGATCGAAATCAGCGATCCCAATGCACCAAGCCCACATACACTTGGCGGTAAAAATTATAACGACGTGATTGAAACTGATGTTCAGTACGAAGCCTTTAGCGGTTTCCCGGACGATGAATGGGATGCGATTTGCCTCAATTACACCTCTGGCACCTCAGGGCGACCAAAGGGTGTAGTGTATCACCACCGCGGAGCGTATCTCATGGCTTTGGGAACTATCGCTGCCTGGCAAACACCGCATTATCCGATTTATCTTTCCGTCGTACCAATGTTTCATTGCAATGGCTGGGGCCACCCATGGGTGATGGCGATGTTAGGCGGAACCGTGGTGTTCACACGCACAATGGCTGCAGATACGCTTTTGTCAGCAATTGAAAAATACTCTGTCACGCATTTTGGCGCAGCACCAATTATTCTGCAAATGCTAACCGATGCTAAAACCGATGACATGCAAGCGTTTGAGCCTAAAGTTAAGGTATTAACCGCTGGTGCACCGCCACCGCCAAGTGTTTTGGAAAAAACCAAGGCCATGGGGCTGGAAGTCATGCAAGTTTATGGCCTGACTGAAACCTACGGGCATATTTCTCAATGCTTGTGGCAAGAAAGCTGGGAAGAACTTGAAGCGTCAAAACAGGCTGAGTTGCAAGCCCAGCAAGGGATCGCCATGCCAATGGTTGATGCTGTTACGGTGATAGATAGATCAACTGGGGAACCAGTACCATCTGATAGTCAAACACAAGGCGAGATTGCCATTCGCGGCAACACCGTCATGAAAGGCTATTACAAAGATATTAGAGCAACAGAGGACGCATTTGTCGGCGGCTACTTCTGGTCAGGCGATGGCGCGGTTGTCGATAGCAAAGGCTATATCCAGATCAAAGACCGATTAAAAGACGTCATCATCTCCGGCGGGGAAAACATATCCTCCGTTGAAGTGGAAGCTGTTCTCTTCAGACATCCATCTGTGCAGGCTGCAGCGATTGTTGCAAAACCTGACCCCAAATGGGGCGAAGTGCCATGCGCGTTTGTCGAACTGAGAGAAGGCGCCAACGCGGATGAAGACGACATTATAAGCTTTTGCCGAGAACATTTAGCTGGGTTTAAGACGCCCAAGAAAATTGTTTTTGCAGAATTACCGAAAACCTCAACTGGAAAAATTCAGAAGTTTAAGCTTCGCGAAATAGCAAAGTCACTGGACTAGAACAATGAACCAAATTATTGCACGATCATCTCGGCTCCGCGCCACCCCATTTACCCCCCGCGTAGAAGCTGCCGGTGTTAAAGGATATTCCGTTTATAACCGGATGCTCCTACCGACGGCATTTGAATCGATGGAGGCGGATTATCATCATTTGAAATCCCATGTGCAGGTTTGGGATGTTGCCGTTGAACGCCAGGTTGAATTAAACGGTCCAGATGCGACGAAACTCATGCAAGTTTTAACGCCACGTGATTTGTCTAAGATGCAGTCTGACCAATGTTATTATGTGCCCATTGTCGATGAGAAAGGCAAAATGCTCAATGATCCCGTCGCACTAAAACATAGCGATACCCGCTGGTGGATCTCAATTGCGGACAGTGATTTGCTTTTGTGGGTTAAAGGTCTCGCCGTTGGGATGGAACTCAATGTTGATGTCTTTGAACCAGACGTTTCACCTTTGGCAGTCCAGGGTCCTAAAGCAGATGAATTGATGGAACGCGTCTTTGGTTCAGAAGTTAGAGATATTCGTTTCTTCCGCAAAAAACGCCTTGAATTTGCCAATACATCTTTCATTGTTGCGCGGTCAGGATACTCAAAACAAGGTGGGTTTGAGATCTACGTCGAAGGCAGCGAACACGGCGTTTACATCTGGGATGCATTGTTTGAAGCCGGTGCAGATCTTAATGTGCGCGCTGGATGCCCAAATCTCATCGAACGCGTTGAGGGCGGTCTATTAAGTTATGGTGGTGATATGAATATGAGTAATTCACCGCTTGAATGCGGACTTGGTAAATTCTGCAATCTAACCGGCGATATCGACTATATCGGCAAGGCAGCTTTATTGCGCGAAGCCGAACAGGGTCCAACAAAACAAATTCGCCCGATATCCATCATGGGTGAGCCAATCAGAACCCTGCAATCCCCTTGGTCAATCATAAAAGGTAATCGCAAAGTTGGCCAAATCACAGCAGCTGTCTGGTCTCCTGATTTTAACACAAATGTCGCCATTGGCATGGTCGACAAAGATCATTGGGATCCGGGAACAGAATTTGAAACTTACACACCTGATGGCCGACGAACCGCGAGAATCGAGGAAAAATTCTGGAATTAGTTGTAATTTTGTTAAGCTTCGGGAAACTTTCAGTTTCTAAGGTCAGGTAAAAAACTCTTACGATCGGTGTGGAATATGGTTTTGTCAAACAAACAGAATAGCATCTCGAAGTTTTTGAATCCTGAAACGCAAGATGATAGCTATATAGAAATGTACGATGCAGCTTTGTTGCTCGAACCGTTTCAGCGAGCGATGATGGCTCAATATTATTATCAACGCGTTCATCTACGCGAGCTTGGTCTGCGCATCTCTGCCACATGTGAATTTCATGTATTGCAGCGGGTGTTTGGTAGTGCCGCTGAAATTATCTATGAACAATCAGAAAAATATATCGCTAGCCCCGAGGTAGAAGCAGGGGCCGAAATCAACTAACTGGTTTGAGCGGAATATTTTATTAAATCGCAAAATGGCACTTCGCTGAGGTGTTATTAAAAATCATCGTAATTGCAATTTACTCACCTTCATTATTGAAGTAGAGAACAGCTCCATCGCCCATCTTTGAGCTCTCTAATCTGTTGAGTAGAATGACAATGAATGACACTAAAGCATTGCAAGCATCCCAAACAAATGTGTTTTCAAACGAAAAATGCCAGTTGGGTGAAGGCCCTTTATGGCATCCACTTCGTGGTGAACTTTTGTGGTTTGATATCACCAACGGCACATTGCACGCTCAAAGCTTAAATCAACATAAGACGTATAAATTTGAACAGAATGTTTCTGCCGCCGCATGGATTGATGAAGGATCCGTGTTGATTAGCGGTGAAAGCGATCTGCAAATTTTGTCTTTGGAAACAGGCGATAAACAAGTCCTGATCAAGGTTGATGCGGATAATCATATCACCCGCTCCAATGACGGTCGCGCTGATCGCCAGCACGGATTTTGGATCAGCACAATGGGTAAGAACGCTGAACAAAGTGCTGGTGCGATCTATAGATACTACAAGGGCGAGCTGCGTTGTTTGCACAAAGACATTACGATCCCCAATGCGATATGTTTTTCACCTAATGGGGACACCGCATATTTCGCAGATTCAATGAAAAAGCATCTGTACATGCAAAAACTCGATGTTCAGACGGGATGGCCTTTGTCTGAAGCTGAAATCTTCATTGATTTTACCCCAATGGAAAAAACACCCGATGGCGCAGTGACCGACGCATTGGGGAATATATGGATTGCGTTTTGGGGCGAAGGCATCGTTGAAAGCTATTCGCCAGATGGCAAAAGCCAGGGGCAAGTTCAATGCCCAACACCCCACACAACATGTCCTGCATTTGGTGGTGATGATTTCTCAACTCTTTATGTGACCACCGCAATGCAAGGGCTTGATGAAGATGCTTTAAGCAAAGACGAAAATGCTGGTAAAACATTTTCATCGACCACCAATATCAAAGGCATCGCCGAACCAAACGTGTTGTTAGGCTAATGCGATAGCTCACTCATAAAATCAGAATTCAAACGCAGCTATCTAGTAAGCTGTATAAAGGTTCGCACTACCCTGATTGCGTTTTTCCAACCGCTCAAGATTGATGATGGTTGAAAGCATTAATCGGTCATGGCTCCAGTCAGCAGGCTTTTGAACCGTAAACGAGAAAATACCTGCAAAGCCGACCATTAGGATTGCCAATAGCGCCAAACGAATTTTCGAAAACCCACTATCCCATCCGGTTACAGCGGAAAGAAGTCGATTTTCTAATAGCTTCTTCGGGCGCGCAGAAAACAATCCAGCTTGCGTTTGAATAAGCGCAACTTCAGGAACTCTGATCTTAAACAAACTTGCGCGTTTAAAGCGACCATTACAAACACGAAGCAGACATTCGCAGTAATCTCTTGCAGACAAAAGACCACGCTTTAGAACGTTTTGATCACATGATAATTCGCGAAGCTCTTCAATTTCGCGCTTGAAATAATGAAATGCAGGGTTCCAGAAAAATACCGGTGTGAGCAATGCAAATGCAAATTCCCAATCAACATCTTTCTGACGCAAATGCTGCAATTCATGCGCAATAGAAACCTTAAGATCCATGCTATTACCAAGCATGCTTGATGGCAAAACAACGTAATGATAGCGCAAAGTACGCGTTGAAAATGGAATACGGATTTTATCAGCTAAAACCAGTTTCAATTGTCCGCAGGTGCGCCAATCATGTGCTTCATCCAGGATCTTCGAGAGTTTGAACATGGTCATAACAGCACGCGCGAGCATCAAGAACGCGGTTGCTGCACCACCATACAAAACCATGGTCACAAAAATATGGTCCGGATTGGATAATTCGGTCATCATATTTTGTCTAAAGGTCAGAACGCTTTCAAGGAAGCTGGCATTCAGCTCAATATTACCTTGTAAAAACTGCGCCAAGACAAGCTCAGAAAGTGTGACCGGAACCGGCAGAGCGGACGCGAAAAAGTGACTATAAAGTGTAAGAACAATCGGGAATAAAAAGGTCACTAACAGGAGAGTTTTGACCAAACTAAGCTGTACGGCAAAAGCACGAGCCGTATCAGAATTTTTGATAATTTTGCGACCCAAAAACCAAATCAGGGCCGAACCCAGCATGAGTAAATTTACATCGATATAGCTGGTTACGAGTGTTTCAACCTGAATCATCCCCCAGTTTCCTCCCTAGAAGCACCCTCAACTCCTCCAAAGCATCTTGCGTTAAAT
>JAHDEP010000025.1 GCA_020628775.1 Rhizobiaceae bacterium
GCGGTTATCGCTGTTGTGTATTTCTTCCTGCGTTCCAAGCGAGGTTTAGCGCTTACAGCTATTCGCGATAACGAAACGGCGTCTAAATCATTGGGAATTGATATCTGGTGGAATAAGTTCACAGTATATGTCACGACGTCTGCACTGACGGCGGTTATTGGCTCAATCATATTCCTGCAGAAATTGCGGATATCGCCAGATGCTGCGTTCTCAGTCAACGATTGGACCGCATTTGTGATCTTCATTGTGGTCATCGGCGGCATCGGCACGATTGAAGGACCGATTATCGGAACATTGATCTTCTTTGCTCTGAGAGAGACACTTGCAGACCTTGGCACGATTTATCTGATGGTTTTGGGTCTCGTGGCAATCGTTGTGATGCTCAAAGCACCACAAGGTGTCTGGGGCTTTGTGAGATCACGTTTCAATTTACAATTATTCCCGTTGGATCGCCGCGTTGTGCGCACCAAAGAAGACTTAGGAGAAGCTCATGGCATCGAAAAATAAAACAATTATCACCTGTGCTGTGACGGGAGCTATTCACACGCCCACAATGTCGGATGCTCTACCTTATACACATGATGATATTGCAAGTCAGGCGATTGAAGCCGCGGAAGCGGGTGCATCCATTTTGCACCTTCACGCTAGAGATAATCAAACGGGTGCACCATCTGTTGATATAGCGGATTTCGCAGCGTTTTTGCCGCGTGTTAAGCAAGCAACGGATGCTGTCATTAATATCTCGACGGGCGGATCGTTGACTTTATCCATCCAAGACCGGATTAAGCCTGCAGCGACTTTCAGCGCAGAAATGTGCTCAATGAATATGGGTTCAATGAACTTCTCATTTCATCCATTGGCCAAGCGTTACTCAGATGATGATTGGAAGTTTGATTGGGAGAAGGAATATGTTGCAAATTCCGATGGCAATATCTTCCGCAACACCTTTAAAGACATCAAAGAAGCTGCAGAAACATTAGCGCCGCACAATATCAAGTTTGAGCATGAGTGCTATGATGTTGGTCATCTTTATAATTTGAAGTTCGGTGTCGATATCGGGCTTTTCAAAGCGCCAATTTTCATTCAGTTCGTCATGGGTATTTTGGGCGGTATTGGCGCTGATATCGATAATCTGGTCTTTATGAAGAAAACCGCGGACAAGTTGTTTGGTGATGATTATCGCTGGTCAATTTTAGCTGCTGGATCTGCGCAAATTCCAATGGCAACAACAGCAAGCCAAATGGGCGGCAATGTGCGCGTCGGGTTGGAAGATAGTTTGTTTATTCAACGCGGCAAACTGGCTGAATCAAACGCGCAACAAGTGAAAAAGATCCGCCGTATCGTTGAGGAATTAGGTTCTGAAGTTGCAACCCCGGATGAAGCCCGCGAGATTTTAGATCTTAAAGGCGGCGACCGGGTGAACTTTTAGGGTTTAAATCATGCCAGAAATTGAACCAAAGGATCCGTCATTAAAATCGCTCAATGGTCTGCACCTTTGGCATGCACCGATGTCGAGTTGTTCGCAGCGGGTCCGGATTACGCTTGCTGAGAGTGATAAATCCTTTTCCAGCCATGTGATACATCTTGAAAAAGATGAGCATGCATCGCCCGAATATCAAAAGATACACCCCAAAGGATTGGTTCCGGCGCTGGTTGATGATGGTAAGCTATTTATAGAATCCATTGATATCATTCGTCATATCGCAGGACATGATAGCCCGCTTTCCAATGTAAGATCGCAAAAACTGCTGGATATGGCTGATGAAGCACAACTTGATCTTAAACTGCTGACATTTGAATTCTTGTTTCGGGGCGGTCCTGCACCTTCTCCTGAAGAGGTGGAAGATTTTCAAAAGAACCATAAGAACGAGTGGTTGCAGCAATTCCGCGTTGATTTTGCCAAAGGGTTTGATCCAGAGCGTATTAATGACGCCATAGCGCGCACGGATGCAGGATTTCAATATCTTGACGCGACGTTATCCGACGGACGTGCGTTTTTAGAAGGTGATGAGTTCACCCTAAGTGATATAGCTTGGATGCCCAATGTGCATCGGTTTAAGTTGATGGATTGGCCGTTTGAAAGAACGCCAGATTTGCAAAAATGGTTTGAGAACATTTCAAAGCGTGAGAGTTATCAGGAAGCTTTGTTAAAATGGCAACCAGAGCCTGCGATTACATCTTTTGGCGCATATACTTTAAAACGCCGGGGCGAGGGCACTGATATCCGCTCATTCCCCCATTTTAAGTCATAGTTCTTATATTTTCTGTAGATATGAATAAAGCCAGACGAATTAACAGTTCATCTGGCTTTTAAATTATGAGGACGATTGATTATACAGCGTCTGTATATTCGCCGCGAGCAGGGTAGTCATTGGCGATCGCAAAGTCCAAAGCACCAACAAGTTCAGAGAAATGCGGGCGTGAGAATGGCATTGTTTGAACAGAGCCGTAATAAAGTGTTTGTTCAGGCGTTACCATGAATAGACCTGGTTCTGAGAATAATGCAGGCTCTTCAATCCCAATAGATGTTTTGCCGCGAGATGTTGAGATATAAAGGCCCCATTCTTTAGCCTTTGCCAGATCAAGATCGTAAGCGAAGCGAAGTTTGTCGGCATTGATCTTGTCAGCCATGGCTTGTGTGCGTTCTTCTCCATCAGAACTAATAGCGATTGTTGCAACTCCACGTTCGGCGAAATCATCAACGCGTTTTTCAAGTTCAGTGAGATAATTGGCACAGATTGGGCAGTGCAAACCACGGTAAAAACAGATGATTGTGCCGCGCTCGCTGTTCTCGCTACTTAAGTCAAACTCACCATGTTTGAGTGTTGGTAGCTTTAAAGAAGGCGTTTTCTTACGTGGGATTAGCATATTTAAAGTCCTTGTTTTTGAATCTAAATCGTACTATAGATCGAAATAATATAAGATATATGCGAAAAAACTGATAGGAAATACTGAAATGACATCATTAGATCGTCTCTCAGCTTTAATGGAACGATTTGAATTGAAAGTGTCGCCGACGAGTTTTGAGAAGGCGAATTTCGTCATCGTGCATTGTAAAGATAACGAGTGGCCGAAATGGCTTTATCTGACACCACAAGGGCACAAACTTGATCCTGTGTGTGATGCGCAGGATGTTTCGTTTTCCGCCTATGTATCGTGGGGTGGGGAAAGCAATCCGTTTTTTGCCGCTTTAAATGAATTGGTCAAATTGGAAATCGATGGCGAGAGCGATATTCGCCCACTTATTGAGATGTTGCTGACCGAATATAATGCGCCGCGTTGTGGTTCGAGTTCAGTGTTGAGCCGTTTGAGTGAAATTCTTGTTGTTGGTTTGTTACGTAAGCAAATTCAGCAAGGTGCGACTAGTATCAGCTTGCTTGGTGGTTTGGCTGATAAGAGATTGTCTCGCGCAATCGTCGCTGTGCATGATGCGCCGGGTAAAATGTGGAGCAATGAGGAGCTTGCGGAAATTGCTGGGCTCTCAATCAGCCGTTTCTCTGAGATCTTTAAAGACAAGGTTGGCGAGACACCTGCCGCTTATATTCGTAAGTGGCGATTGACTTTGGCGCGCCAAGATCTCTCTCGTGGTGATCGCGTGCAAGAAGTTGCGCATAGATATTGCTATAATTCACCTGAAGCGCTTAATCACGCGTTTAAGCAGGCCTTTGGTGTTAATCCTAGTGCGATCCGAAACTCAGCTTAACTCTGCTGCTTTTCCTTTAATTCACGCCATCTTTGAAGTTTAGGCATCGTGCGGGTCATCAACCACGCCAATGGTTTGGGTACGCCGCGTTCCTGCACTTTTTCCATACAAAGCGCCTGCATGTCTTTGACGGTCATATCTGGCGATATGAACTCTCCATCCTCAAAACAATAAGAGCAGTATGTTTCGCTACGGCTACCGTCTTTTTCACTACCACCATTTAGCGGATCTTTATCCATCGGTAGTGAGCAGCTTTGGCAATAAGTTTGCATGGTGATCTTCCTAAGACTGTTCAGTTATTGTTGGATTAAAGGGAATAGACATAACTTCCATCGCTTTACTTAGGAGTATGGCATATTCATCTCGGGATATGTCAATTGCTCCAAAACGCATTAGATGATCTGTTGTGAATTGAGTATCTAATAGTGTAAATTTGTTTTTAATCATATGCTTAACTAGGAAAGCTAAACAAACTTTTGAAGCATCTGTTTCCCTTGAAAACATGCTTTCGCCAAAGAACGCTGAGCCCAATGAAACTCCATAAAGCCCGCCAACCAGCTCGCCATCTTTCCATGCTTCAATCGAATGCGCATGGCCTGACACAAAAAGATCCTGGTAGAGTTTTAAGATTGTATCGTTGATCCAGGTGGTTGGTCTGTCATCTGTTTCTTTGGCGCATTCCCTCATAACGCGGGCGAATTCTGTGTTGATTTTGATCTCAAATACGTTGCGATTAATCACCTTTTTTAGACTGCGCGGAATATGAAATTGATCTAGCGGGATAATGCCGCGAACTTCCGGGTCCACCCAAAACAGCTCTGGATCGTCAGCGGATTCAGACATTGGGAACAAACCGCAGCTATATGCTTTGAGCAGAATTTGCGGTGTCAGCATCATCTTATCAGTTTGTTTTGTCATGGGATGAAGATAATCTTTGGAGGTGTAAAACTCAATCGGGCAAATAAAAAAGGCCGGAAAAATCCGGCCCTTTGATCACAATAACAAGCGATTATTCTTCGTTTGCTAAAAACTTTTCAAGCCAGTGAATATCATAGTCACCATTTACGATGTCCTGATTTTCAAGCAACTTGCTGAACAACGGGATTGTCGTGTTTACACCATCAACCACAAACTCATCAATCGCACGGCGAAGGCGCATCATGCATTCGTTACGAGTGCGACCATGCACGATCAGCTTACCAATCAAGCTATCGTAATATGGTGGAATTTTATAACCCTGATACACACCTGAATCGACGCGAACACCTAGACCACCTGGAGGGTGGTAATGTGTAATTGTGCCGGGTGAAGGAACAAATGTTTTTGAATCTTCCGCATTGATACGGCATTCAATCGCATGTCCTGTAAAGTTGATGTCTTCTTGCTTCACTGAAATCGGCGCACCAGATGCGATACGGATTTGCTCGTTCACAAGATCAATGCCTGTAATGGCTTCTGTGATTGGATGCTCAACCTGCAAACGCGTATTCATCTCAATGAAATAGAACTCGCCATTTTCGTACAAGAATTCAATTGTACCAGCACCGCGATAGTTTAGTTTGCGCATTGCATCTGCACAGACTTCACCAATTTTCATACGTTGTTCAACATTAAGGGCAGGGGAATTTGCTTCCTCCCAAACCTTTTGGTGGCGTCGTTGCAATGAACAATCACGTTCACCTAGGTGAATAGCGCCGCCTTTACCATCGCCCAAGACCTGGATCTCAATATGGCGTGGTTTGGCAAGGTACTTCTCAATGTAAACCGCTTCATTGCCAAAGGCTGCACCAGCTTCTGTACGAGCTGTTGAGAGCGCAATCGCAAGCTCTGAATCATCATTAGCAACTTTCATGCCGCGGCCACCGCCACCAGCTGTTGCTTTGATGATGACTGGATAACCGATATCATTTGCGATTTTCTTCGCGTCAGATTCAGTTTTAACTTCACCAGAAGAACCAGGAACAACCGGGATACCAAGATCTTCAGCTGTGGTTTTCGCTGTGATCTTATCACCCATGATATTGATGTGATCAGATGTTGGTCCAATAAAGACGATGCCGTGTGCTTCTAGAATTTCAGCAAATTTGGCATTTTCAGATAAGAAACCGTAACCTGGGTGCACAGCTTCAGCACCTGTGATCTCGCAGGCTGCAACAATCTGGTGGATGTTTAGATAGCTATCACGAGATGCTGGCGGTCCAATACAAACGCTTTCGTCTGCAAGGCGCACATGCATGGCGTTGGCGTCAGCTGTGGAGTGCACAGCGACAGTTTGAATGCCAAGCTCTTTACAAGCGCGCAACACACGAAGTGCAATCTCACCACGGTTGGCTATGAGAACTTTTGAAAACATGTTCACAGGTCCTCGACTATTCGATGATGACAAGCGGATCACCAAATTCTACTGGTTGGCCGTCTTCAACCAAAATTTCAACAACCTTACCGGACTTTGTTGCCGGAATTTGGTTCATTGTTTTCATAGCTTCAATGATCAACAATGTTTGACCTTCTTTAACAGCCTGACCAACTTTAACAAATGCATCTGAATCCGGAGAAGGTGCTAGATAAATTGTACCAACCATTGGTGATGGTTCAGCTGCACTATTTGCTGCTGTTGCAGGTGCCGCCGCCGCAGCTGGTGCCGCTGCACTTACAGCCGCTGGTGCAGCTGCAACTGGTGCAGGTGCTGCGACAACTTGAGTTGCAGCAGGTGCTGCACGAGAAACACGTACACGGAAATCGTCTTGCTCAACTTCGATTTCAGTTAAGTCTGTCTCGTTTAGAATATTTGCCAAATCGCGGACCAGTGATTGGTCGATATTCTTCTTTTTTGCTGTCATTGGAATTGCCTTTTATTTACGAATTACGAATGTCGGCGAGTGCTTGTATCGCCAGTTTATAACTATTGGGACCAAAACCGCAAATGATACCGCGCGATACGGAAGCGATCATCGATTTATGACGAAACTCCTCACGGGCATGTACATTTGATAGGTGGATTTCGATCACCGGTGTCACGATAGAGCGGATAGCGTCATGAAGTGCGACGGAGGTGTGCGTGTAAGCGCCTGCATTTAGCACAACACCGAAAGCGCCTTCATTGGCTTCATGCAACCAGTCTACAAGGGTTCCCTCGTGATTTGATTGTCTGAAGTCTACCTCAAACTCTAAGGATTTGCCTGTCTCACGACACAATTGTCCGATGGAATCTAATGAAAGATCACCGTAAATACCTGGTTCCCTTTTGCCCAACATATTGAGGTTAGGACCGTTAAGAACAAATACTTTGTTTGACATTATTTTGCCCCGTAAAACTCTTGTCGTCCGTATACCCGCGTCGATGCAGGAATCAAAGCGTTTTGTCACAAAGACGTTACTTTTGTAGCAAAATAATCGCTCATCAACTCTCTCAAAGAGATCGATACTTAAAATTCGTTAGAAAAACGTTGCTTTCATTGTCTCATAACAGGACGAATCTCTCATCCTGTTTTTGATAGCATAGTTAATTTGGCTCGATTACGAGCAGCTGGTTTCACCGCATTGGCGGATATTTTTGACCTTAAGTAGCAATTCAGTCACGCCAACGGCACCGTAAACAGCTTCGTTTCCAACGACATAAGAAGGGGTGCCGTTGATGCCTAGCTCTTGCGCAAGACCGTATGTGACGCTGACAGGATCGAGAAGTTTTTCATCTTCCAAAGCGGCATCAAGCGCTGCAATATCTACTCCTAAGTCTTCAGCTACTTTCATAGCTTTTGATTTATTTGCACGGCCGCCGCCGCCCAAAAGTGCCATATGAAAATCAGCGCCTTTTTCTGGTGCGATTTTAGACACAGCCATGCTCACACGTGCCGCATCTAAGGACTCTTCGCCTAAAATTGGGAATTCCTTCAAAACGAATTTAACATTTTTATCAAGCGAGACAATTTCTTGCATGTCGTTCATAGCGCGTTTGCAGAAACCACAATTGTAGTCGAAGAATTCAACGATTGTGACATCAGCGTCTGGATTTCCGATGATGACGTCTTCTTTTGAATTATATAACCGATCAGACATCCCGGCGATCATTTCACGGGTGCGAACTTTTTCCTGCTCTGCAAGGCGAACTTCTAATGCAGCTTGCGCTTCGGCAATAATTTCAGGGTTTGCAATGAGGTATTCGCGAATAAACTTCCCAATTTCCTCTTTTTCCAAAATATCAAGCGCGTGAGCGTTGGATATCGATGACAGTCCTATGACCACCAGAGTTGTTAGCTTTATGAGGAGTGTACGCATTGAAGTTTCCCTTGTGAATTTAAATATACCGTGTCCAATATTTAATTGCCGACGGTTAAAATATCTTTTGCACGTTGCCAGCTTGGTTTACCTGGCACAAGTTTTTGAACGGCACGACCAGCGAATATTTTCGCATCGCGCGTGTTACCAGCACGAAAATGACCTTCAGCCATGGCAAGTTCGGCTTCACCTATATCACCCGCAAGCGCATGCGCGTTTGATAATGAACGATAGGCATTGAAATTGTTTGGGTTTGTCTGCAACCCTGCGCGCAACGCTGATACTGCTTTTTTCGCGTTTGAGCGATTTCCCGTAGCAACATATGCAAAGCCTAAACGCGCTTTTATCAAACCAGATTTGCTGCGATCAAGTTTCACTGCTGTTGCGAATGATTTAACCGCCTGATCCGCCTGGCGCATTTTTAATTGTACTTCACCGCGCAATTCATAAAGGTAAGCGTTTTTCGGCTGTTTCTTAATCAGTTGGTTGAGAATTTTAATCGCCTGATTGGAACGACCCGAATTATCAAGCGCGATAGCTCTGCCATAAAGCGCAGGAACTGAATTCGGCGCGGATTTAAATAACCGCTGCACACCCGCTTGCCCACCGGCAAAAGCAGCGATCTTCGCTCTTGCCATATTGTGACGCGTTTGCAGAGATTTTGAATCTTTTTTACCAAAATAAGGGCTTTTTCGAGCTCCTTCTGCCAGCAAGTTAATTCTTTCGCGTGGCAGTGGATGGCTTAATTTATAAGGGTTTGGTCGCACGCCTGCTAACGCAAGCTGCTGTGCAAAGCGATCAAATGTCTTGAGCATGCCATTGGCAGATTGTTTCGTCTTGTTAAGATATTTCAAAGCGGCGGTATCTGCATTGATCTCTTCACCGCGTTTGTAATTTAACAAGCTACGAGTTGCCAGAGATGGAGCTGCAGCAATAATCGCACCACCTGTGGAGCTTGCACCACTTGAATTTGACGTTGAACCTGCGACCAGAGCGCCAGCACCTAATAACATACCGACGATTGCCAAGGTTTTCGACGCATCAAGTTGCGCCCGCAGACGTTCTTGGTGGTTGCCAGCTAAATGTCCGGCTTCATGCGCGATCACGCCGATGATCTCGTTTGGCGTTGCTGATTGCATGATCGCGCCGGTATTGATGAAGACGCGTCGACCTGAGACGAAAGCATTGAAATTGTTGTCATTCACCAGAACAATTTCAATCCCTTTACTTTGCAATCCAGCGGCACGAAAAATTGGCGCTGCATAGTCCTTTAAAAGAGATTCGATTTCAGCATCGCGAACAATTGCGATCTTGCGGCCTTGTGCCATGGTGACTTGCGTTGATAGCAAATAACTCAAAATGGCAAAAACGCCGAAAATAGACCGATAAAACCTATTAATTTGAAGCACTTGGTTCTCCATCTTGTGCAACAACGAATATGTGATTGTTATAGCGCATAATGCAACACAACATAGCATTTTTTCATCATCTTAATATCGATAAGCCGCTGAAAAACTACACATTATTGTGAGCCATATAAATATAGTGGGACTTCTAGCTTGAGAAAGTGGGGGAAATCGGGCAGAGCTAAGTTTAATTTATCAATTGAGGTCTGTTGTGCGCGCGAAAAATATTGTCGAACCCTTTTATGCAATGGACGTGTTGTCTGCAGCCAGCAAAGCAGTGCGAGATGGCCATCCGGTTATATCCATGGCAACAGGTCAACCTTCCCATAAAGCGCCAAAACGAGCGCTTGAAGCGGCTAAAGAAGCGCTTGATCTTAAAACTATGGGATATACGGATGCTGTTGGTATCTCCTCGCTGCGTTTGGCGATCGCAAAACACTATAAAGACTATTATGGTGTTGATGTTGATCCTGAACGGGTGATGGTGACCAATGGATCATCAGCGGCGTTTAATCTGGTGTTTTTAAGCCTGTTTGAACCTGGTGCAACGATTGCAATTGCAAAGCCTGGATACCCCGCATATCGCAATATTTTAAAGGCATTACGGCTTAATTGCGTTGAAGTGCAGTTAAGCGCGCAATCCAATTACACACTTACGCCGGAGGTGCTTGAAAATGCTGAGCGCAATGAAGGTGTGAAAATTGATGGTGTATTGCTTGCTAGTCCTGCAAATCCAACAGGAACAGTGACCAGCGAGGCTGATTTAAAAGCGCTATCTGATTGGTGCGAGGCGAGGGGAACAGTCTTTATTTCAGATGAGATTTATCATGGCCTCACGTTTGCTGGTCAAGAAACCACAGCTGCATCCTTTACCGATAATGCGGTCATTATCAATTCGTTCTCAAAATATTATTGCATGACGGGTTGGCGCATTGGTTGGATGATCCTGCCGGAGCATCTCATTCGTCCAATCGAATGTCTGGCGCAAAGCATGTATATTTCAGCGCCTGAACTTTCCCAGATTGTTGCTGAAGTCGCCTTAACAGAGCGTGATGAACTGGATCAAGTGGTTGCCGGCTATAAGAAAAACCGTGATCTCTTAATGCAAGCTTTACCGGGTGTTGGATTGCCGCTTGATTCACCCATGGATGGCGCGTTTTATGCCTATGTCGATGTTAGCGGTCATTCAAATGATAGTATGGAATTTTCCAAAAAGATGCTTGAAGAAATCCATGTCGCTGCGGTGCCAGGATTAGATTTTGACGTCAAAGACGGATCAAAATTCATGCGGTTTTCCTATGCGGGATCGCAAGAGGATATCGCTCAGGCTGTACAACGAATTCAAAATTGGTTGGGCTAAAAACGAAAAAAGCCCGATCATAAAGACCGGGCTGTTTGTTTGTTTTATCAGATAAGTTGACGCTTAGCCTTTAAAAGCTCTGCGCCACCAACCTGTTTTCTTCGGTGAACCATCGCCATCTCCATCGCTTGATTGAGATGATGTCACAACCGGTTCAGTCGCAATTGCATCTAGATTAGTACGAGATTTGCGGCTTGGTTTTGAAGGTTCTTGACTAATTTCAGCATCTGGAGAACTGACAGCTGCTGCAACAACAGCGCTTGGCTCAGGAGCTGTATCTTTCAGCGTTTCAATCGCTTCATCATTGCTGGTTTTCTTTGTTCTACGACGACGCGGCTTTTTAGCAACTTCTTCAGAAGCTTCTTCGTTTGATGTTGCCTCCACAGCAGCTGGTTCTGCACTTGTGTCCGTTGTAGTGCTGGCTTCTTCAGTTGAACTGGTCTCTGGAGCAGGGACTGCTTCAGTGGTCACTTCCCCAGACGTACCAGATGCCAGCGTTTCTAACACACCTTCATGATCAGTTGCTTCAGAAGCTGCATCTTCACGCTCACGATTTTTGCGTCCACCACGTTTTCCGCGGCGACGACGTTTTTTCGGACGCGCATCTTCATCATCAGCTAGTTGGTGATCGCTTTCGCCATTTTGTGAACTTTCAGCGTCTTGGTCTTCCTCATTGCCGGAGGTGGACGGTGCGCCTTCTTCACCATCAAACTGCTCATTTTCAGAAGCATTATGCTGGTTATCTTGCGAGTTACCGCGACCACGACGACGACGACGGCGACGTTTTTTGCGTGGTTGCTCTTCTTCATCGCTATCGCTGTCTGAATGTTCATGGATAACCTCATCAGTGGTATCCATCATTTCTGAATCAGCTTCGCCATAGGATGAAACTGCCGATTGCTCAGGATCAACTTTTGCAGTTTTCGTGCTGATCGGTCCTTTTTCGACGAAGAAATCTTGACCTGCGATAGACGCATCAACATTAAATGAAATCGTCACACCAAAACGCTGTTCAAGCTCGGTCAGTGTGTCACGCTTCTGGTTAAGGATGTAGAGCGCGATATCAGAATTTGATTTCACATTCACATCATTGCGTGGTGCCTTAAGCAGTTGTTCTTCAATTGCGCGCAAGACATGCAGTGCAAGAGATGAATCTGAGCGAACATGTCCGCGCCCTTCACAATGCGGGCAAACGGCTGTGGTGCTTTCAAGCACACTTGCACGAATGCGCTGGCGTGACATTTCTAGCAGGCCGAAATGTGAGATACGTCCAACTTGAATGCGAGCTCTATCGTGTTTGAGGCAGTCTTTAAGGCGTTTTTCAACCGCACGGTTATTGCGTTTCTCTTCCATATCAATGAAATCGATCACAACAAGACCAGCCAAATCACGCAGTCTTAATTGACGCGAAACTTCTTCCGCAGCTTCAAGGTTGGTCGCCAAAGCCGTATCTTCAATTGAACTCTCGCGTGTTGAGCGTCCAGAGTTCACATCAACGGCAACTAATGCTTCGGTCTGGTTGATGATTAGATAACCACCAGATTTGAGTGTCACTTGAGGGGACATCATCTGGTCTAGCTGAGCTTCAATACCATTATTTACAAAAATAGGGCGTGTGCCACGGTAAGGCTGAACCACTTTTGCATGGCTCGGCATCAGCATTTTCATGAAGTCTTTTGCTTCACGATAGCCTTCTTCACCGGATACAATCACTTCGCCGATATCTTTATTGTAAAGATCGCGTACGGAACGCTTGATCAAGCTGCCTTCTTCATACACCAAACATGGCGCTGTTGAATTCAGCGTCAAGTTACGCACATTTTCCCACAAGCGCATGAGATATTCAAAGTCACGGCGAATTTCAGTTTTTGTGCGGCTCGCGCCAGCGGTACGTAAAATAACGCCCATGCCCTGCGGCACTTCCAACTCACGTGCAACTTCTTTTAAACGCTTGCGATCCTGCACATTGGTAATCTTACGCGAAATGCCGCCACCACGTGCTGTGTTTGGCATTAGAACAGAATATCTACCTGCCAAAGACATATATGTGGTAAGCGCTGCGCCTTTATTGCCGCGTTCTTCTTTTACGATCTGAACGAGGAGGATTTGGCGGCGTTTGATAACTTCTTGAATGCGGTATTGTTTGCGTGTCTTGCGTGGTGCAACAGGAACTTCTTCCATTGCATCATCTGAACCGATATTCTCTACATTGCCATCGTCTTCATCTTCAGCATCATTATTTTCTGCTTCAGTGACTTCTGGTTCGGCCTTTTTAGGCTTGCGAGAACGAGATCTGCGACGTTTTTTCGGTTTTTCTTCAGTTGTCTCTTCGTTAGTAGCCGCCTCGGATCCAGCATCTGCTTCTTGAGTTTCTGCAACAGCTTCTTCTGTCGCTTCAGGCTCTGTTGTTTCAGCTTCAGTTGCTGGTGCTTCAGTGTCTTGGGCTTCAGTTGCTGGTGCTTCAGATGTTTCACCTTCTGACGCGTCCGATGTTGGTTGCTCAGGTGCAGGCTCAGAAATCTCGTCTTCTGTTTCTACCATCGCAGCCATAGTATCTGGCTTGCTGTCAGGCTTGGTATCTGAATTGCTGTCTGGCTCTTCTGCTGAACTATCCGCTTCAGGTGAGGGATCACTTTCAGCTGCAGCTGGTTCAGTCGACGTTTCAACAACTTCGCTTGGAGATTCGATTGCAGATTGCGCCGCAATATCGACATCATCTGTTGACGTTTCAGCACTTTGATCAGCTTCTGCGATGGGCTCGGCTTCTACAACCGGCTCAGCTTTTTTACGGCGTGTGCGACGTTTCTTTGGTTTTGGCTTCTCCTCAGCTTCAGCGTCTACTTCTTCTGACGCTGTTTGAGTTGAAGTATCCTCATCTGTGTTTCCAGAAGTGTTATCTTCATTTTCAGATGGGTTTTCATTTGCCTCATCATCATTGTCATCAGCCGCAGCTTCTGCCGCTTCTGCTTCAAGCAATGCCTGACGATCAGCTAATGGGATTTGATAATAATCTGGATGGATTTCTGAAAAGGCGAGAAATCCGTGACGATTTCCGCCATAATCGACGAACGCAGCCTGTAGCGAGGGTTCAACCCGCGTTACTTTTGCTAAATAGATGTTTCCGCGCAGCTGTTTCTTATGCTGCGATTCAAAATCAAATTCCTCTATCCGGTTTCCACGTACGACGACGACGCGTGTCTCTTCTTCGTGAGACGCGTCAATAAGCATTTTGTCTGCCATTGAATTGTTTGCTCCTCGGCACAAAGAGACCGCGCACTGCGTTCGGGAGGATTTAAGACCTCGCATGCGGAGTGGTTGGAGGGTTTTGTGCCGGATGTTGAACGCGAGCTTGGGAAAATACCTGTTAATGCACGAGCAGCGTCGATTGGAGTGGCCTGTCTAGCCACATTCCCGATTGCGCTTTCTGGTGTTGTTGTCATTAACATCTAAGGTTTAACGCCCGCATTTATACTCTAATTAGCTTTGGTGCTGATGCTTGTATGCATTGCAAAACAAAGCCGATGACTTGGCCTCTTCTAAAGGCCGGTGATCTACATCACCTTATTGAAACGGCGCATATTCGCCGATATTTTAGCGGCTCAACATCGAACTTGATGCGAACCGAATTCTTTCTCGTTTCATCTCAATATCTGCATCAAATCCCGTTTCAAGTGTGGAATTTGGTCAAATATATCAGGCTTTTACTCTTTTAAGACGTCGGGTGAAGCGAACAAATCACTCGCCTGAATACCAGGCAATCAGTGATAAATTGTTGATTCTACCCCGTCGAAGTTCCACCTATGCTCGTTGTAATCCTAAGATGGCGATGTTGCAAGCATAAACAGTAATTGGCTGAGTGCTTTGTTTATGCGTTCACGAGATGAGCCTTATTTAATGGGCATTTGAAGCAGATCAAGACCATTCAAATTAGATAATGCCTTGCAATTGCCGCCTTTATCTCAATAAACGGATAGAATACCAATTGAATTCGTGATTCTTGCAAAGTGCAAAAGGACTGAACGTGCGGCCGAACTTGATAAGACATAAGCATATTTGGCAATCGCTTTTTCTTACACTTTGCCTCACTTTGCTTACTTCATTTGTTCAAAGTATAGGTGCTTTGGCGCAAGAGACGACAAATATTGCATATAGCGCACGCGTTGTGGGCGATAATGAGCGCGCACGAATTCTGATAGATTTCAATAAAGAACCCATATTTAAGATCCGTTATTTGGCTAACCCAAACCGAATAATTGTGGATCTCGAACAGACAAAACTAGCATTTGCAGACGAGCAGCTTACGGCGAGGGGGATATTATCTGATATTCGCTACGGCATCATGTCAGAAGATAAATCACGAATTATCTTCTCGCTTAAAACCCCTGCAGTATTGGAAGATCAGCAATTACAGATACTTGAAGGGGATACCTACCGATTGGTGATGGATGTTAGTATCTCTGAACAAGATGATTTTGATGCTGTTTTAAAAGAACAAAATTGGGAAGTTGTTGAAACCAACCCTTCGAACGATGAAAGCGTTGAAAAAGGCAGCCGTATTCGAGTGTCTGAGAATAAAAACTCCGACAAGTTTGTGCTGGTACTTGATGCGGGCCATGGCGGTATTGATGGTGGTGCTGAGGGGCGGAACGGCGCGATTGAAAAAGACATCACACTTGATTTTGTCAATGATCTGCAAAAAGCCTTTGAAGAATATGATGGTATTGAATTATTGCTAACGCGCGATAGCGATCAATTTATGTCATTATCTGCGCGGGTTCAGATCGCTCGAGATGCAGAAGCTGATCTTCTAATCTCGATCCATGCTGATTCAATTCGTCAAAGATCATTGCGCGGTGCATCGATTTATACATTGTCGCGGGAAGCTTCTGATGAATTTGCATCAAACCTAGCAGATGCAGAAAATCTAACTGATGTTTTGGCCGGTCTTCACATCGAAGATGCGCCTGACGACGTAACGGGAATTCTTGTTGATTTGGCGCGGCGTGAAACTCAAGGGTTCTCAGATGTTATGGCCGATCGCATTGTTGATGACTTTAAAGGGCAGATACGGTTGCTAAATAATCCGCATCGTCGTGCAGGGTTTCGCGTATTACTTGCGCCTGATGTGCCGTCTGTTTTAATCGAACTTGGCTTTTTATCCAATTTGACCGACGAGAAGCTTTTGACTGATCCGAAATGGCGTGAAAAAACAACGAAATTACTGGCAAAGTCGATCTCTGAGTATCAAAAAGCGGTTTTACGAGACCGGAAATAGCCGGAGCGTTCGAAAAACCGTTAAATAGCGATGTATTTTCTTAGAACGCTTTAACTATGAAGAATTTGCATGCTTTACTCTAATTGGTTGAATTAGTAGTATGTTTTGCAAAATTAGAAGAATAAATACGAAATGAATTTTCATGTCTGAGCCGCGCTCTCTTATTCAAAAGAGTTTTAAATCACTTACACCTACTTACATCGGTGTTGGTGTTTTAAGCTTGATCATCAATCTGTTGATGTTAACTGGGCCGTTATACATGCTGCAGATTTACGATCGTGTATTGGCAAGTGGTTCTGTGCCAACGCTAATGGTTATCTCTGTATTTGCGCTGGGCATGTTTGCTTTTTACGGTGTTTTAGATGGTTTAAGGCAGCGCATTTTGGCACGGATTGGATCTTGGCTGGATTCCAAACTTTCAGGCGCTGTGTTTGATTTATCCACATCGCTTCCTTTGGCTTTAGGGCCGGAAGCATCTAAAATTCGCCCATTGAATGATTTAGATACCATCCGCAATTTCATGTCAGGCCCCGGGCCATCCGCTATGTTTGATATCCCATGGTTGCCGGTTTATCTTGGAATTGTCTATTTATTCCACCCTGTATTGGGTAATGTCGCGCTTGCTGGCGTGATCATTATTTTCGTGCTGATTTTGCTGAAAGAATATGTCTCCAGCAAACCGGCCAAAGAACTGGCATTAGCATCTGGTGAGCGACAGCGTTTAATAGAACATGGTCGAACAAATGCGGAAGCCATTCAGGCTATGGGCATGATGCACGCGCTTAAATCGCGTTGGGAAGATAAAAATGGCGAATTCTTAAGCGCATCTCAAAATTCATCGGATAGTGGCTCGAGTTTTGGCGCTTTTGTCAAAACTATACGGATGGTTTTGCAGTCAGCCATGCTGGGCATTGGCGCATATTATGCAATCCTGCAGGAAATCTCACCTGGTGTGATGATTGCTGCTTCCATTATGACCACGCGCGCTTTTGCACCTGTCGAACAGGCGATTGGACAATGGCCATTATTTGTTGGTTCACGCCAAGCCCGTCAAAGACTGACCGATCTTTTATCGATGCGTCAAACCAATGATGATGTGATGGATTTGCCCGTTCCATCGGAAAAGCTTGTTGTTAGCAAATTAGCCTGTGGACCAGCGGGCTTGAAGAAAGTGGTTGTGCAAAACATCTCTTTCGAACTATTTGCAGGTGATGGTCTGGGGATTATTGGACCTTCTGGGTCAGGAAAATCGACGCTAGCACGCGCATTAGTTGGCGTAACCGGAACAGCCCGTGGATCCGTAAGATTTGATGGTTCAAAGCTTGATCAATGGGCGATGTCGCGGTGGGGTGAGATTATTGGATATTTGCCACAGGATATCCAATTGTTCGATGGAACCGTTTCTGAAAACATATCTCGTTTTTCGCTTGATGCTGATGCTGAAAAAATTCGCGAAGCTGCAAGTTTAGCCAATGTCCATGATCTAATCGCAGCGCTACCTGATGGTTACAACACTGTCATTGGCAAATCTGGTTTTGCGATGTCCGCAGGTCAGCAACAGCGTTTAGCTTTGGCACGTGCAATTTATAACAAGCCGTTTTTGGTGGTTTTGGATGAGCCAAATTCCAATTTGGATGCCGATGGAGAGCAGGCGCTAACCAATGCAATTGTTGAACTGCGAAAAGCAGGATCAATCGTTATTGTCATTGCCCATCGTCCAAGTGCGATCGCAGCTGTTGATAAAATATTGATGGTCGATAAGGGCGTTGCGAAGGCATTTGGGCCAAAAGCAGAAATTTTGGCGCAAGTCGTTGCTCCCGTGCCTAATCAGAGAGGTGCTTAATCATGGCCTCTACTCAACAAATCAAATCAAGTGTCCGCAAACATATGCTGTTTTGCGTATTGGTGAGCGGCGTTTTGATTGGCGGCATTGGATCATGGGCGTTCTTCACAGAAATTAGCGGTGCCGTTGTCGCATCGGGTAATGTTGTGGTTGAAACCAATACACGCCGAGTTCAGCATCAAGAAGGTGGGATCGTTAAATCGATTTTTGTTAAAAATGGTGATGTCATAGAAGCGGGCGATCTTTTAATTCGCCTTGATGACACAATTACGAACGCCAACCTGTCTGTGATCATCAAACAACTTATCAATCTATATGCGCAGGAAGCACGGTTGATAGCCGAGCAGGGTGGTGCGGAAGCGGTCAACTTTGCCGATAATGGTTTTGGTGATGCGCAACAAGCCGATATTCGCGATAGTCAGGTTAAGTTATTCAATGCGCGTCGAAATAGTTTAAACGGTAAACGACAGCAGCTTCGCGAGCAGATTATACAGTTTCAAAGCAAGATCACTGGTTTGGAAGCTCAACGAGAAGCAAAAATTGCAGAAACCAAAATCGTTGAAGAAGAGCTTGCAAATCTCGATGATCTTTTGGGTCAGCAATTGGTCTCGGCAAGTCGTGTAACTGTGCTTAATCGGGATATTGTAAAACTACGTGGTGAGATCGGCGGATTTACGTCTGATATAGCACAAACCAAAGAAGCCATTAGCGAGCGGAACATTCAGATTTTGCAGCTTGAAGAAGAGTTTTTGGCCAGCGTTTTGCAGGAAATTCAAAATGTACGTTCTCAGATCGGAAAGCTTGAAGAGCAAAAGATCGCCGCTGAAGATGAATTGCGCCGTGTTGATATAATCGCACCGTTAGATGGTTTTGTGCACAATTTGTCGGTCACAACAATTGGCGGCGTGTTGGGTCCTCGGGATGTTGCGATGTCAATTGTGCCTAAAGATGACTTGCTCGTTGTTGAAGCGCAGGTTGAACCGATCAATATTGATCAGATATCACCGGATCAAGATGCGCGCGTTAGGCTGCCAAGTTTTGATCAACGCACCACGCCTGAGTTAAATGCTAAGGTCGAAACGATATCTGCGGATTTGCTCCGAGATGATGCGACCGGTGTTCAATATTACAAAGTGCGCCTTAAAATTTCTGAGGAAGAGTTTGACAAGCTTGAGGGTAAATCACTTGTTCCCGGGATGCCTGTTGAAACGTTTATTCAGACAGATGAGCGGACGGTTATGTCATATTTGCTCAAGCCAATCCGTGATCAAATCTCTCATGCGATGAGAGAACGTTGAGGATAGCGACTTTATAGATTTATAAGCAAAAACCCGGCGAGAAACTAACTTCGCCGGGTTTTTTATTTTGGATTTTTAATAGCTTTATGCAGATTTCTTTTTGCGTTTGAAAATCCGAGCCAACATGTTTTTGATAAGTGATATCTGACTAACGATCAGCAAGATGTTTAACGTCAGTAAGATTGCAGCGCCCGGGCGGGTGAAGAATACACTCATATCACCATCTGAAATCAGCAATGATCGTCTGAATGTTTCATCAAATAATCCGCCCAAAATAACGCCAATAACAAGTGGCGCGACCGGATAATGCATGGCGTTCATCGCATAAGCGACAATACCCACACCTGCCATTAAGAACAGGTCATTAATCCCACCACCAACGCTAAATGAGCCAATTGTTGTGAGCACCATGACGACGGGTAGGAAAATGGTTTTTGGGATGCGCAGGATCGTTACAAAAATTCGTGCTGTAAATAGCCCCATTAAAAACATTGTAAATGAGGCGAGCACCAATACCGCAACAACATGCATGATGACCGCAGGATCAATTGTTGGACCTGGTATGACATTGTTAATCTTAAGCGCACCAAGCAATGCAGCCGCAGGGGGTGAACCTGGAATACCGAGAACGAGAAGGGGAATGAGCGCACCTCCAATTGCGGCATTATTTGCAGCTTCCGCCGAGATCAACCCGTCGACTGAGCCTTTTCCAAATTCATCGCTGTTCTTTGATGCCGCTTTTCCAACGCCGTAAGATACCCATCCGGCAACGTCTTCACCGACACCAGGCAGCGCGCCAACACCTGTGCCAATCGCGCCACTGCGCAAAATGACTGGCATGCGTTTGGTGATTTCTTTAACTTCCGGTCTGATGCGTTGCAGCTGAGGCGCTTTTGCGAGCTGGATCGCTGCGCGCATACCATCCATAATCTGCGGAATTGCAAAGGCACCCATTAAAACAGGAACAACTTGAAATCCGGATAAAAGATATGACCATTCAAACGTATATCGGGATTCAGATAAAAGCGGATCAAGACCAACCATGGCCATAGCCAAACCGATCAAACCCGATATCCAGCCTTTGATCACCAGATCTTGCGACATCAATGTGCCTGATAGCAAAATACCAAAGAGTGCGAGTAATGCTTTTTCAGGTGAGGCGATATTTTGCGATATCAGCAGCAGGACCCAAACAAAGATCAGCAAACAAAACGTGCCAAAGAGTGTTCCGATAAATGACGCTGTTGTGGTTATTCCAAGCGCAGATGCACCTTTGCCAGCTTTTGTGAGCGGATAGCCATCCATTGCCGTTGCCGCAGATGCGGCTGTGCCGGGAATATTGAGCAGAATTGAGGGGTAAGACCCCCCGTAAATTGCCCCGACATATGCGCCAATAAGCGCAATTAATGCCTGATCAAGTGGAAATTTGTTGCCGAAGAACCCTGTGAGAATAGTCACGGCGAGCGTTGCTGTTAGCCCCGGCAGCGCGCCAAATACAATGCCGAGAAATACAGCTGGGATTAGATATGCATAAGTGATGGGGTCGAGAATTAACCCGACAAACGAGCCACCAAATCCGGCAAGCTGGGTGAGTACGAAATCCATGTTATTGTCCCTGCCAAAGTGGTTTGATCGTTACAAAATAGTGATATTCAATTTGTGAAAAGATGAGGCCCTGACGGTTTGGCACGTTTTGGCGAAAACCAAATGCCATGGCGCAAACCAATATTGTTGGCACTAGAATCGAGATGACTGGCGTAAATTTGACGATGTTATCAAACGTCTTTGCTCTGCGTTCTTTAATGAACATGATCGCAGTGAGACCTATGAAAACGATAAGCGTAACCCAGTCGTCATCATGCGGCTTTGTCCATTCACTTCGCGGAAAATGGGCAATTAAGCTGTAAATTGAGGCGATAGCGATTGATCCGACACTGATCATCATCGCGTTTTGATCACCTTTGTGAAATCCCCAAATCAGACATGTGATCATTAGTGCTGAACCGATGATGAAATCAACGCGCGGCACGAGACCAAATATGTAAAGCAATAAGATCGCCGATATGCTGAGAACACGGATGGTTTCGGATTTGGTAAAACCAATTCCGACAAGAGATAAGGCTTGCTTGGCACCACCATCTTTGATCGAAATATATAGTAATACCAGCGATAAAATCAGCATTGCATAAAAGATCCCATATGGGACGAGGGCGGCTGAATTATACCATTCTGCGGTGTCGACACCTGCGGATTTTGTATTAAAGAATGGGATGTCTGTAGTTTTGTAGATGAAAAAGACCGATGTCACCATCAAGACCAATGAGGTCCAGAAATCACGTGCTCTGAGTACGGTTTTATCTTCCATAGGATTTCGCTTTTTAAATTTGTTATTTGAAAATGCTACTGGCTGATCAATATGACCAGCCAGCAGTTACCATGGGGGAATAAGGTATCGACTTATGGTTTTGCGATACCAAGTGATGCTGGATCAACTTTCGCAGCACCTAGATCCCAAAGCGTCCAAGCAAATGTGCTTTCGAGCTTTGAGAAAATCGCAGATGCTTCAGCACCTGATTTACCTGAAACATCGTAATTGTTGGCTTTTGCCCATTCTGCAACAACATCAGATGCCACAGCTTTATCAAATGCTGCTGTGATCGCAGCTTTTGCTTCATCTGGTGCAGATGCGTGTAGTGCAAATCCAATTGCTTGTTTCAAAGGAAGGTATTTGTCCAAACCATCATAGCTTGAGAATGCTGATGGGATTGTTTGTCCATTAAAATCGGCAGCTTCAGGTGTTAGCATTGCCAATGGCTTTAGTTTGCCACCTGCAATGAGCGGTGCTTGCTCAGCCAAAGACGTTACAACAAGTGCAACTTCACCAGCGATTGCAGCTTCCTGGCCTGGCGCTGAACCTTTGTAAGGTACAAATTTGAATTTTGCGCCAGAACCGTTTTCAATCGCTAGAAGATTGAGGTGGTGAATAGAACCAGAACCGGATGCAGCTGCTGGTATTGAATTTGGTGCAGCTTTTGCAGCATCAACAAGCTCTTCCAATGTGTTATATGGTGAGTTTGCTGGTACTGAGATTAGATCAGGTGATCCGCCAACGATGAATGGGTGCCAGAATTCAAATTTATTGTCCCAACCGCCTTGTACAGCTGCTGTTACGTTTGATTCTGATAGGCCAACCATTGTGTAGCCATCATCAGGTTGGTTCATCACATAAACCATGCCGTTTGAACCAGCAACGCCACCAGTTTGGTTGATCACGGAGATGCCGACGGGTAGGTGTTTTTCCATTTCTGCCATGATCATTCGGTTGATAGAATCTGTTCCTCCACCTGCGCCCCATACGACGGCAGTTGTGATGTCACGGAATGGATAATCCGCAGACATTGCTGTGCTTCCAAGTCCAAGGGTAATCGCGGCCGCAGCAGCTAACTTCAATACTGTATTTTTCATAAGTTCCTCCTAAATAAAATATTGGCTGC
>JAHDEP010000236.1 GCA_020628775.1 Rhizobiaceae bacterium
TACTAACATCACAGATTACGGTGCATTTGTTGAGCTAGAGCCAGGTATTGAAGGCCTAATCCACGTTTCTGAAATGTCTTGGACTAAGAAGAACGTGCACCCAGGCAAAATCTTGTCAACATCTGAAGAAGTTGACGTTGTTGTGCTTGAAGTTGATCCTTCAAAACGCCGCATCTCACTTGGTCTTAAACAAACACTCGACAATCCTTGGAACGCATTTGCTGACCAATTCCCTGTTGGTGCAACTGTTGAAGGCGAAGTTAAAAACAAAACTGAGTTTGGTTTGTTTGTTGGCCTTGAAGGCGACGTTGACGGCATGGTTCACTTGTCAGATCTTGACTGGAACCGTCCTGGTGAGCAAGCAATTGAAGACTTCAACAAAGGCGACGCTGTTCAAGCTGTTGTTCTTGATGTTGATGTTGACAAAGAGCGTATCTCACTTGGTATCAAGCAATTGTCAAAAGACAACATCGGTGAAGCAGCTGCTTCTGGCGAATTGCGTAAAAACGCAGTTGTGTCTGTTGAAGTAACTGACGTTCAGGATACTGGTCTTGAAGTTAAGCTTGTCGACTTCCCAGAAGTTTCTTCTTACATCCGTCGCAGCGACTTGTCTCGTGACCGTGATGAGCAGCGCCCAGAGCGTTTCTCTGTTGGTCAAACAGTTGATGCACGTGTAACAAACTTCTCTAAGAAAGATCGTAAAGTTACACTTTCAATTAAAGCTCTTGAAATTGCTGAAGAGAAACAAGCTGTTGAGCAGTTTGGTTCATCAGACTCAGGTGCTTCTTTGGGTGATATTCTTGGCGCTGCTCTTAAAGGCAACGACGAGTAATATTAAGCTAAAGAACAGCTTGAATTAAATTTGAACCCGCCGGTGAATTTGCCGGCGGGTTTTTTAATGCAAGAAATCATACCCTTGTTTCCCATGATCCATGTTTTCCGTTTATTAACCTCACATAGGCATAGTTTTAAACTAACGCGCCGGATAGTGAGACATGGACAATTCATCTGAGCAACCTGTTGAACACTTACCAACCTCAGATACGCAAATGTCCGAGCGTGGGTTCAATGCACCCAAATTGCGCGAACTTCAGACGAAAACTGTTCTAAGCAACATTGATAATGGTGTCATTTTCTTAGATGCCGATTTTAAAGTTCTTTATATAAATGAGCGCTGTAAAGAGATTTGGAACTATCCAGATCACCTCAACTATGACGATATTACGCTTTATGAGCTGATCACCTTTGGAATAACGGATAGCGACTACAGCGAAGAGCCATTACCTGATGAAGAGCGCCATAAAATTATTACAGGTCTCATTGATGAGTTGAGAGATGGAGATAGCGCGCCTGAAATCGTTCAACGCGGCGATAAAACTCTGGTACAAAGCTCAGTTAAACTCGACGAGCATTATTTACTGACATTTCAAGATATCACCTTGATGCAAAGACAAGAGCAGCAATTTGAAAGCGTGCTCAATAACATCGATTATGGCATCCTGTTCTTGGATAAAGATCTCAATGTCTTGCATATGAACGCCCGCTTTATCGACATTTGGGAATTTGACCAAAACATTGGCGATAAAAACCTGACGCTGCGCGAATTGATGGAATTATCTCAAGAAGAAAACGATCCCGTTGAAAACGGATATGCTGACTTCTCATGGGATGATGTTATCAAAGAACGTGAAAAGATGGTGCGTGATGGCAATTACGGACCTGAGATATTGTATCGAGAAAGTGGCAAGGTTTTTGTTCATAGTCACGCAAAGGTCGATGGTACACATCTGCTGACTTATTTTGACATCACCGATTTAAAACAACGCGAAGCTGAACTTGAAGAAGCTAGACGTTTGGCCGAAAGCGCTGAGCAAGCTAAGTCTGAATTCCTGGCAAATATGAGCCATGAAATTCGCACGCCAATGAACGGTGTGATGGGCATGGCGCAGCTTCTCGCGGCCACAGATTTAGATGCCAAACAAAAGATGTTCGCAAGCACGATTGTAAATTCAGGCGAAACACTTTTGACCGTCATTAACGACATCCTTGATTTTTCAAAGATTGATGCGGGGCAGATGGAGCTTATGCCTGAGCCATTTTCGCTCTATGAAACCGCACATGATATCGCAACACTTGTATCAGCAAGCATCAAAAGCAAAGGCTTGGAAATTATTCTAAGAGTTGCACCTGATATCCCCGAATTGCTGGTTGGTGATGCCATTCGCATACGTCAGATCATGACCAATCTTGTAGGCAACGCCATTAAGTTCACCGATAATGGTCATGTGTTTATTGATGTGCGTGCGCGAAGTTCAAGTCAGGATAATCATTCCAAAATCAGGATCAGCGTCACCGATACGGGCATTGGAATAAGTGCCGATCAGATTGAAAAGATCTTCAGTAAATTTTCACAAGCCGATTCCTCTGCGACCAAAAAGTTTGAAGGCACAGGGTTAGGATTATCCATCGCGTCATCCTTAGTAAATCTGATGAATGGCGAAATAGATGTTGAAAGTGAGTTGGGAACGGGATCGACATTTTGGTTTGAAATTGATCTTCCAATTGCGAAATCAAATCAAGATCAATCACCCCTTATCAATGCTGGCACGAAAACACGTGTTTTAGTGGTGGATGACCATCCTTTATGCCGCAATATCCTGCAAGAATATCTAACGGATTGGGGCATTGAAAATGCTGCTTGCGTGAGCGCCAATGAAGCAATGTCGATGCTTTTGGCTATGCGCAAAGCGGGGATCACCCCGGACATGATCCTGGTTGATTATCAAATGGATGATGTAAATGGTGCAGATTTTATTGGCAACTTACGTTGCGATAGCGAGTTCCAAAATATTCCGGTTATTTTATTGGCACAGGTGAATAAAACCGGCAATGCAGATATTGCTGATATTTCTGGCCAGTGCAAAATCGTCAGCAAGCCGTTTTGCATTAACACGTTAAAGCCTGCCGTTGGCGAATTGCTCAATCAAAAACCTGCAACGCAAACTAAAATCGCGTCTTAAAAGATCAACCCCGCCGACAAAACCGGTGCTAGTAACACTGATGCCAGCGGGATCTAAAAACGTGTATTTATGCCGTTGCCATATTGATTTTAGGCGCGGGCTTCATCTCATTTTTTAATAAGTAAAATGAGGCGAGCACAATCATTAATGTGCCGACCCACATTGCCCCCGTGGGCAAGAAACCAAATGCAAGCCATCCAAGCGCCACATTCATTGGCAGCTTTAAATGATCAAACGGTTGAAGATATGCAGCATCGGCAATCGAATAAGCTTTTGCCAATGAGAACTGCGCAATTGTTGTCAAAATACCTGTTATCGCGACCAACCAAACCGCGCTGCTTGTTGAGACCGTAAAGCCAGCATCTAAAGCTAAAACCGCATTAATCGGCGCCAATAATACGAGCAAATAAAATGTCAGCGTTTGCGGTTTTTCAAAGCGCGTTAGATATTTGGTCGTAAGGCTTGAAAGCCCCCAGAAAAATGCTGCTGCGATTGGAAATAATGTCGCCCAGCTAAACTGATCCGACCAAGGTTCAAGGATGATCATCCCGCCGCAGAACCCGAATAAAACCGCAATCCATCTTTGCACACTGACATCTTCTCCTAAGAAAAGACGCGCACCGATGGTGACGAAAAACGGCGAGGTCATGATCAATGCAATTGCTTGCCAGATAGGAACATGAGCAAGACCCATCA